>JAYUDU010000295.1:0-4831 GCA_043739605.1 Acidimicrobiales bacterium
CCCATACGGCCCCATCGGCCACCGGCCCATCACCTGGCCGTCGGCTGAGGTCGTCGCGCTGCGCCCGTCGGCTGAGGACCCCAACGTGCTGACCGTCGAGCGGGCCATCGTCGGGGTGCTGCGCGTCGATGCCGAGATCCCCGCGGGGGCGACGCTCGAGGTGCGCGTCGCAGAGCTGCTCGACGCAGAGGGCCGACCGAACCCGACCGAGCACGACAGCGGGGCAGCCATCACCGGCGACGGCACCCGCAGGATCGCAGAGACCGTCGACCTGTACGGCCTGCGCGGCGCGCTCCTCACGGTGCCGGAGGGCGCCACCGTGCACTCGGTCGAGATCATCGAGCGACTGCACCCGACCGGCGACGCGGGGTCGGGCGGTGGCTTCGAGTGCTCCGACGATGACCTCAACACCATCTATGCGGTGGGCCGTCGGACGGTGTCGCTGTGCTCGATGGATGCCTACCTCGACTGCCCGACGCGTGAGCAGCGTGCCTGGACCGGCGACTCGGTCGTGCACCAGATGGTCGACCTGGCCACATCGGGCGACTGGACGCTCGCCAGATGGCATCCCCGGCTGGCTGCGTCGCCAAGAGCCGACGGCATGCTCGCCATGGCCGTGGCCGGCGAGATCGAGCTGCATGACTTCACCATCATCCCGGACTGGGCGCTGCACTGGGTGCGGGCCGTGTGGAACCTGCATCGCTATGTGGGCGATGTCGACGAGATCCGCGACCTGCTTGGCGTCGTCGAAGGCGTGGTGCGCTGGTTCGTTCCGTTCCAGGGTCCAGACGGCCTGCTGAACGAGGTGCCGGGCTGGGTCATCCTCGATTGGGCGTCGGTGCCCAACGACGGGAAGTCGGCCACGCTCAACGGCTTGTGGGCCCGTGCGCTCAACGACTTCGCCGATCTGGCCGACTTCGTCGGCGACGCCGGCCGCGCCGCGTGGGCCCGTAGGCTGCACGCCAAGGTGGTTGCCGGGTTCGAGGCGTTCTGGGACGAGGACCGCGGCCGCTACGCCGACAGCATCGCTCTCGATCCCGACGGGCCTGACCGGCCCGGCGGGGTGTACGTCCGGCGCCCGCAAGCGTCCCAGCACGGCCAGGCGGCGGCGCTCGTCGGCGCGCTCGTGCCCCGAGACCGCATCCACCGCGTCGTTGAGGTCATCACCGACCGCACCCATCACGTCGATGCCGCGTACTCCGTTCCCGACGGTCCGGCGACGCCGAACAGCGAGGTGATGGTCGGCGGACCGTACCTGCGGCAAGGCCAGCCTCAGCCGTGGTGGGATGTCGACACGCTCGTCGTCCGGGCGCAGCCGTTCTTCCGCTACGTCGTGCACGACGCACTGGCCATCGCGGGCCGCAGTGACCTCATCGCCGGGCAGTGCCTCGATTGGACGACGGCGCTGGAGCGCTGTGCGACGTCGTTCACCGAGACCTGGTACGGCGGGACCGTCACCCACGGGTGGTCATCAACCCCGACCCGCGACCTGATCGTTCGCGTGCTCGGCATCACGCCAGGCGCACCCGGCTTCACTGCGGCCCTCGTCGAGCCGGCGCTGGGCCACCTGACGTGGGCCAGGGGCTCCGCGCCCACGCCATTTGGCCCGATCACGGTGTCAGTCACCCCCGAGGTCATCGAGATCGACAGCCCCGTCCCCGTGCGTCACCGCACCACGCTGCTCGCCGCCGGGGTCCACCGGATCGACCGCCGAGAGTTGGTCGACGGCGCGGCGTCGGTCGCTACGTGAGATCGTCTGGGTAGGTCACGCGGAGCTCGGTGATGGCTTCCTGACGGAAGTCCTTGTGGTTGTTGGTGACGAAGCGGTCGGCTCCGTGCAGGATCGCGGTCGCGAGGTGCGTGGCATCGGCGGCCCGGAGGCGGTAGCGCGCCGCGAGGACGGTCGCCCGCTCGGCGACGGCGCGATCGACGGGGTGGAGGTCGAGCCGACGCAGCACGCGACCTAAGGCCCGGGTCTCATCGTCATGCCCGAGACGAAGGGGCTTTGAGAGCAGCTCCGGCAGGAGCAGCACCGAGCCGATGCCGCGTTCACGCTCCAGGACGAGACGGACGCCGGGGCCGGCGGGGTGGTCGTGGCTCGCCGCATAGATCAGGACGTCGGCGTCGAACGCGTCCATCCTTCACCGCGAACGGGCGCGGCCAGCGCGCACATCGCGGACGAGCTCGTCGGCCCGGGCCGCGCTCAGCGTGGGTCCGTCGTCGTCGCGCGCAAGCAGGACCGAGAGCGCGGCGACCTCGGCATCGAGCAGCGCTACGGCGCCGTTGCGCCGACCGCGCAGCACGTCCGGGCGGACGAGGACAGCGACGGCCTCGCCGTGGCGGGTGATGGTGATCTCCTCACCGCTGCGAACGCGGTCGAGCAGCTCGGGAAGCTGCGCACGTGCGACTGTGATGGGGACCATTGCCACGACGTGACTGTACATGCACGTACATCCCTGTACGGATTGGCATGATGCCGGTCGTGGCCGAGTGCATCACCACCCACCGGCCGAGCGGACCCCGCAGCGCGACGGTCGCAGTCGCCAGCGGCCGACGCGTCGAACTCAGGCGAGCTCGTCCCTCAGGCGCTCCAACATGGGCAGGACAGCACGGTCCTTCGGGCGGTCTGCCGCTCGTTTCGAGCGGATGATGTCGTCCAACGCCGCAACTCGGATCTCGATGCCCCACAGGTGCAGCGTCTCGGCATGGCCGACGAGGTCGTCGTAGCCGGTCGTGCCGCTCGGCTTGAAGGAGATGTCGAGGTCTCCGGCAGTCGACGTCAGGTCCCAGATGCGAGCATCTTCTCGATCCGCTCGGTCGGGGTCAGCCGGCGATTCGCCAGCACGCTCGCCCAATCTGCGGCGTCGACATTGTCCGCAACGGTTGCGGTGTCGACCTCGACGACGATGCGCTGACCGCATGCGGCCAGCAGGATGTCGACCGTCGCCCAGCGGGGGTCGACCTGGCCTCGTTCGATCCGCGCCACGGTGGGCTGGGCGACCCTGGTCCGTGCCGCGAGCTCCCGCTGCGACAAGCCAGCCGCTTGTCGGGCGGATCGCAGTTCACCGCCGATCGTCATCGCGCCGATGATAGTGCATTCGCTATCGCGACGCGACGTGCAGTCGCCGGAACCGCACGAAGGTTGGCGTCCGACGCGACAGGGATGTGGAGCGGGTCGTACGGTCTACATTTCGCCTACAGCTTGCCCATGGCGAGCGCCGACACCACGACAGTCCGGGTCCGCAAGCCCGATTCTCAGCGTCTGGCCGCGCTGGCGCTCAGCCGGCAGACGTCCGTCGTCGATGTCGTGCACGCCGCGATCGAAGCCCTTGAGCGTCAGGAGTTGCTGCGCGGCCTGAACGACGACTATCGGGCGCTGCGCAGCCAGCCAGAGCAGTGGGAGGCGTTCCTCGCAGAGCGGCTTGAGTGGGACGCGATCGGTTGATCTGGCGCGGGGAGGTCTACGACGCCGCCTCCTCCAACGGCGGGCATGGCGACGGACATTGACCTGGAGGCGATCGACCGAGCGTTGCGCTTCATCCTCGACCTGTAGCGAAGCACCAGCTTCTTGGCTACCTGCTCTCGTGGGAGTGCGGGCGATCAGCTTCGCCGGCGGGCCTCGAAGTCGTTGGCGGCCGGGTCGAGCCAGTCGAGCCCAGACAGTGTGGAGAACGCCCGATCGGCCGACGCAAGCCGATAGCCCGCATTCAGCGCCGCGGCGCCAAGAACGCAGTCGAACGCGCCGAGTCGCTCGTGCGCCGGCCACAGGTCGAGCCCACGGCCAAGAGCCGCGGCGTCGATGACGAGCAGCGGAGCAAAGAGGTCGGCGTAGCTGCGGGCGATGGCGGCAGCATCCTCGCGCGACCGCCGGCGTGCTCTGACGTGAGCGAACTCCTGGATGACCTCAGCCGTTGTGGTGGCCTCGATCGCGCCAGAACTCGCGTCTTCGACGAGCGCTCGGCACGGATCTCTGAGCGGGTGCTCGGTCCCCACCGCGTAGACGAGCACCGAGGTGTCGACGACGATCACGGGCGGCCACGACTGCCGCGGAGCTGGTCGAGCTCGTCGCGCAGGTCGTCGATGTCAGGCACGTCCATCGGTTCGGCGCTGAGGATGTGCTGGGCGGCACGCCGTCGGGCGGGGGATGACGCCGGGTACGCGGCGTCGATCGCCTCCCGCACCAACGTGGCGACCGAGACGCGCTGCGCGTGTGCGAGGCGCTCGAGCCGTACGTAGCGCTCGTCGTCGACGAGGACCTGGAGCCTCCGCGTCAACATGAGCATACCGTAGCAGGAGCAGCTCCGCGAGGTCCCGCGATGGCGGCTGCTCTGGAGGCAGGAGATGGGGATCACCAGGTTCGGAGCTGAGTGATCAACTACGATCGAACATCGCCGCGCACCGGGCGCGTGACACCTTCGGGGAGCGGATGACCATCTCGTCTCAGCAGATCGCCCGCCCGCCCGCCAGGGCTCCCCGAGGACGCGCGCCCGGCGGGGTGGTCATGGCCGCCCGACGACGCTCGCGCGCCGGCCGCGCATGACGGCCGTCGCAGCCGTCGACCTCGGCGCCACCTCGGTTCGGGTGTGCCGCGTCGACCTCGACGCGCTCGTCGAGGGGGCGACGGGTGCGCTGGAGGTCGTCCACCGCACACCCCACGTCGCCGTCCGCCATCCGGACGGGACGATGCGTTGGGATTGGCCGATGCTCCTCGCCGCCGTCGACCGCGGGCTGGAGCTGGCGTTGGAGCGCGGCCCGCTCGCGTCGATCGGCGTCGACGCGTGGGGCGTCGACTACGGACTCATCGACCAAGACCTGCGGCTGCTGTCTGCGC
>JAYUDU010000296.1:0-4830 GCA_043739605.1 Acidimicrobiales bacterium
GGAGCGGCCGCGCAGCGCACGAAGCGTCGACTCATGGTCTGGGTGGTCGGCGACCATCAGCGGGATCGCCGCGCTCGTGTCGACGAGGACGACATCCCGTCCAGTCATCGGCGGCCGGCCTCGCGAAGTGCGCGCACGAGGTCGTCGTCGACCGCGGCGCCGCTCGCCGGGATCACGGCGATCCCATCGACGACCTCGAAGCCAGCGCCGGCGGCGGCCTCGACCCTCAGCGTCGCCCCGTCGATCGTGACCTCGACCGGACCCGGCACGAGCCCAAGCTGATCGCGCAGTGGCTTCGGGATGACCAGACGTCCTGCCTGGTCGATGGTTGCCTGCATGCCTGGAGGCTACCAGCGGTCAGTCCAGATCGAACGCGGCGACGATCGCTTGGTGCAACGCCGCCTCGGCATCGTCATCGAGGTATCCGATGAGCTCGCCGACGGCGTCGGCGCGCACGGTCATGATGTTGTCGCAGCTGATGACGCTGGCTTCGTCGAGGCCGTGGCGCACGCCGACCGACACCTCGGTAGCGATTCCGTGGGCCGTCGATGTGATCGGGGCCACGCTCACGTTGCGCAGGAAGCTCGCTGCGACCTCCCGAGTCAGGATCACGGCCGGCCGGACCTTGTCGAGCCGCACCTTGTGGATCGCCCGGCCGGGCTGCATCGGGGTTCAGCCGTCGAGATCTGGCATGGCCGCGCCGTCGATCCACGCGTCGAACTCGGTGTGGCCATCAGATCCGAGGCGGCGGAGCCGCTCGATGTCCGCAAGGGCGCGGCGGCGCCGACCTTCCCTCGCCAGCAGACGATCGATCACCTCTGCCCGACTTCTCGCCCGCCCTTCACTGACCTCATCGTCGAGAAAGGCCACGTTCGCAGGGTCGAGGCGCACGGCGATCTGGGTGCTCACGCCGACATCGTACCTTGATGGATCCCACGTTGGGTCCCAGCCGTCGTGCCGGAACCGCACGTCGTGCTTCGGGTCGGGGCATCAGTACACGACCTCCCACAGGCAGAGGCCGTGGGGTGGGGCGATGGGGCGGGCGGCGGAGCGGTCTCTGACGGCGAGGATGCCGGGGACCTCGCCGGCGGTGAGCTTGCCGAGGCCGATCTGCACGAGCATGCCGACCATCGCACGCACCATCTGCTGACAGAAAGCTCCACCCTCGACATCGAAGCGCAGGAAGCCGTCGCCGAGGTCCAGCCACTCCGCAGAATGGATGGTGCGCACCAGCGATGCGTTGCCCTGCTTGCGGCAGAACGAGGAGAAGTCGTGGGTGCCGTGCAATGGATCGCAGCCGGCCCGCATGCGACGCAGGTCGAGCGGCTCTGGCACCCACCACGCGGTGCGGGCGCTGAACGGGTCTGGCACCGGGCGGTTGCACACCGTGTACCGGTAGCGCCGAGCCGTGGCCGAACGACGGGCGTCGAAGCCCTCGGGGGCGAGGTCGGCACAACGCACGACCAGCTCTGGGGCCAACATCCGATTGAGCTTGCGGACCACCTCGGGTAGGTCAGCGGCCGAGAGTCCGGGGGCTGGCACGTCGATGTGCACCACCTGGCCCCACGCATGCACGCCGGCATCGGTGCGACCCGACACCACGAGCGAAGTCGCGGGGTGGAGGTCGGCGCGCAGGACCTTCGAAACGGCACCGACGAGCTCGCCGCCGACCGTCCGCTGGCCCGGCTGGGCGGCGATCCCCCGGAACCCGGTGCCGTCGTACGCGATCAGCAGCCGGACGCGAACCACCGGCCCTTCGTCGGGGGCCGGTGGTTCAAGCTCTTCAAACAGCGTCACGACGCCGTCGGGGACCGAAGGCTCAGACCAACTCGATGCGGCACATCGGGGCGTTGTCGCCCTGACGCGGGCCGAGCTTCATGATGCGGGTGTAGCCGCCCGGACGGTCCGCGTAGCGCGGACCGATCTCGGAGAACAGCTTGTGCGCCATGTCCTTGTCGCGGATGAAACCCACGACGAGACGCTGGTTGTGCACGCCACCCTTCTTGCCCTTGGTGATGACCTTCTCGATGACCGGGCGCAACGCCTTGGCCTTCGCCTCGGTCGTCTCGATGGCCTCAGCAGCGATGAGGCTCGCAACGAGGTTGCCGAACATGGCCTTCTGCTCTGAGGCGCCGCCGCCGAACCGGTAGCCGCGCTTGGGAGTTCCACGCATCGTCGATCAGTCCTTGGTGCGGAGCGTGAGGCCACGCTCGTCGAGCTTTTGGATGACCTCGTCGAGGCTCTTCTGACCGAAGTTGGTGATGGCCAACAAGTCGTCGTGCGACTTGAGCACGAGCTCGCCGACGGTGTTGACCTGCGCACGCTTGAGGCAGTTGCGCGGACGCTCAGAGAGCTCAAGCTCCTCGATGGGGAGGTCGAAGTCGGGGCTGCCCGACGCCGTGGCCAGTGCATCGCCCAGCTCGAGGCCCTGGGGGGCGTCGCTCATCTCGGCAACGAGCATCACCAGACTGGCGAGCGTCGCACCAGCCGACGACAGCGAGTCGCGGGGCGAGATCGAGCCGTCGGTCTGGATGTCGAGGATGAGCCGGTCATAGTTGGTCGACTGCTCGACACGGGTCGGTTCGACGAGCACCGCGACGCGCCGCACCGGCGAGAAGATCGAGTCGATGGCGATGACGCCGATCGTCTGGCTCCGCTTGTTGCGGTCGGCGCTGACGTAGCCCCGACCCTGCTCGACGGTGAGGTCGACGGCGATGCGACCCTTGTCGGACAGCGTTGCGATGTGGGTGTCTGGGTTGATGATCTCGACGTCGGACGTCAACTGGATGTCGCCTGCGGTGACGATGCCGGGGCCGCGCACGTCGAGGCGGAGGGTGACCGACTCCTCGCTGTGGCACCGGAAGACGATGTCCTTGAGGTTCAGGATGAGGTCGGTGACGTCCTCCTTCACCCCGGGCAGTGTGGTGAACTCGTTGAGGGCGTCATCGAAGCGAACCTCGACGACAGCCGCGCCGGGGATCGACGACAGGAGCGTGCGACGCAGAGCGTTGCCGATCGTGTAGCCGAGGCCAGGCTCGAGCGGGCCGATGGCGAATCGTTGTCGGTCGTTGGCTTCGTCGTCGAGAGCTTCGATGACGGGGCGCTGCATGGTGAGCATGTTGTGGTCTCTCCTACTTCGAGTAGAGCTCGACGATGAGCTGCTCGCGGACGGGGACGTCGATGTGCTCGCGCATCGGGAGGTCGCGCACGGTCACTGCCATGCCCTCTTCCCCGCCATCGAGCCACGGAACGATCGTCCGACCGAGGGTGTCGAGGTTGTGGCGAACGACGATGAAGGCGCGGGCCTTGTCGCGCAGGGTGACGATGTCACCCTTCTTGACGCGGTAGCTGGGGATGTCGACGCGCTTGCCGTTGACCGACACGTGACCGTGGCGGACCAGTTGGCGCGCCTGGCTCCGGCTTGCGCCCCAGCCGGCGCGGAACGCGACGTTGTCGAGGCGCTGTTCGAGGGCGCGAAGCAGGTTCTCTCCGGTGATGCCCTGCGTGCGCACGGCCTCCTCGTAGTAGCGAACGAACTGCTTCTCGAGCACTCCGTAGATGCGCCGCGCCTTCTGCTTCTCGCGCAGCTGCGCCTGGTACTCAGACGTGTTGCGAAGGCGATCGCGACCGTGCGCACCCGGGGGGTACGGACGCTTTTCGATCGGGCACTTCATCGTGTCGCACTTTGCGCCCTTCAAGAAGAGCTTCATCTTCTCTCGGCGGCAAAGACGGCAGACGGGACCTGTGTAACGAGCCATGGGTGTTCTTCTTCGACTTCTCGGCTAGACCCGGCGGCGCTTCTTGGGGCGGCAACCGTTGTGGGGGATCGGGGTGACGTCCTTGATGCCGGCGACCTCGATGCCCGTCGACATGATGGAGCGGATGGCGGTCTCGCGGCCCGAGCCCGGGCCCTTGACCAGCACGTCGACCTTACGCAGGCCGTGTTCCATGGCCTTGCGAGCGGCCTGCTCTGCGGCCATCTGGGCGGCGAACGGGGTGCTCTTGCGGGAGCCCTTGAAGTTGACGCTGCCGGCAGATGCCCAGGAGATGACGTTGCCCTCCTGGTCGGTGATCGAGACGATCGTGTTGTTGAACGAGCTCTTGATGTGAACGATGCCGTAGGCAACGTTCTTGCGCTCTTTGCGACGGGGGCGACGCCCGCCCGGCTTCGGCTTGGCCATGACTACTTCTTCCCTGCCTTCTTCTTACCGGCAACCGTCTTCTTCGGGCCCTTGCGGGTCCGGGCATTGGTCTGCGTGCGCTGGCCGCGGACCGGAAGGCCCTTGCGGTGGCGGATTCCGGCGTAGCAGCCGATCTCCATCTTCCGGCGAATGTCACCGTCGATGTCACGGCGGAGGTCTCCCTCGACCTTGGCGTTCTGGTCGATCCAGCCACGCAGCTTGGCGACCTCTTCGTCGGTGAGGTCCCGGACCCGGGTGCTCTCGTTGATGCCCGTGTCCTTGCAGATCTGCGTGGAGGTCGGACGGCCGATACCGAAGATGTAGGTGAGGCTGATGACCAGCCGCTTCTCGCGCGGGATGTCCACGCCGGCGATACGCGCCATCGGATTCCTTTCCTAACCCTGCCGCTGCTTGTGGCGGGGGTTCTCGCAGATGACCATCACGCGCCCATGGCGGCGGATGACCTTGCACTTGTCACACATGGCTTTGACGCTCGGCTTGACCTTCATGGCGCGCGCTCGGAGACCTTTCGAAAGTGGGGTGGAGGTGGTCGACCCGGCGCCCCGGGTCTGCTGGTTTCATCGCGTGCTCCGGGTGTCGGCATCTGGCCGATCGGAGGGTTCCCTGGTGGGGTGAGGCGGTCAGCGAT
>JAYUDU010000297.1:0-4815 GCA_043739605.1 Acidimicrobiales bacterium
GTCGCACACGATGCTCACGGGAACGCCGCGCGCGGCCCGGACCACGCCCTCGGCCATGTGCTGGGCAAGAGCGGCCCTGCCTGGTGCGTCAAGGGCCGACGCGAGGCGGGCCTTTGCGTCGCCGAAGGCCTTCACCGGGACGAGCACAGCGAGTGCGCTGACAAGGGGGACAGCGGTGACCACGGACCGACCGTAGGCGGTCCGCCGCCGCGAGGGCTCAGCGTCGATACGGTGCGACAGAGCACGGCGGTTCAGCTGCGTACGAAGCAAAGGGTGGAGAGGATGGTCACTGACATCACCAAGGTCGCCGTCATCGGAGCTGGGTCGTGGGGAACCGCGGTCGCATCGTTGGCGGCACGCAACGTCGACACCACGATCTGGGCCAGGGACCCCTCTCTTGCGGCGGCGATCCGCGATGAGCACCACAACCCTCGCTACCTGGCCGGCACCACGCTGCCGGCCCGGTTGCACGCCACCGCCGATCTCGAGGAAGCCGTCGCAGGGGCGGATGTGGTGGTCATGGGTGTGCCTTCGCACGGATTTCGTGACGTGCTCGTCGCCGCTCGCGCCCACCTTGGCGCGGCGGTCCCCATCGTCAGCCTTGCCAAAGGCGTAGAGCAGGCGACGCTCCGGCGCATGACCGAGGTCGTCGCCGAGGTGTTGCCCGGCCACCCCACGGGCGTGCTCACCGGACCCAACCTGGCCAAGGAGGTGGTCGCGGGTCAACCAGCGGCGTCGGTCATCGCCATGCCTGACGAGGCGATGTGTGACGTGCTGCAGCCCATCTTCACCACGGAGACGTTCCGCGTGTACACCAACCCCGATGTCATCGGCTGCGAGGTTGCCGGAGCACTGAAGAACGTGATCGCGATCGCCGTCGGCATGGCCGAAGGGCTGGGTCTCGGCGATAACACCAAGGCGGCTCTCATCACCAGAGGGCTTGCAGAGCTGTCTCGGCTTGGCATCGCGCTCGGAGGAGATCCGCTGACGTTTGCGGGGCTCGCCGGGATGGGTGATCTCGTCGCCACGTGCTCCAGTCCGCAGAGCCGCAACCGGACCGTTGGCGTCGGCCTCGGCCAGGGCCGCACGATCGAGGCCATCATCGAGGAGATGTCGATGGTTGCGGAGGGTGTGAAGACGAGCATGGCCGTTGTCGAGTTGGCGGCTCGACACGACGTCGATCTGCCCATCAGCGCCCAGGTCGTAGCGGTGCTCTACGACGGAGCGACCGCCGTCGAGGCGTTGTCGGCTCTGCTCACGCGGCGCATCGGCCGGGAATAGCGCCGGCCCGGGAGAACCGCCGCCACGCGCATGGATGCCGTATCGAGCGCCACGCCTCTACCCTCGGGGGCGATGTCGTTGTTCCGGAGCAGGCCGTCCACCGTCGTCGCGCCGTTGAGTCCGGTGTTCGACCTCGACGCGCTTGTCAACGCGGGGTGGCGGATCGGACCGATCGGCGACGGTGCGACGGCCGTGGGAGGCATCGACGGTGCCCCCCGGGCCGAAGTCGACCGTCGGGGGGTGCTGACCGTCGACGGGGCATGGTCGATCGACTGGTGGGTCGGGGCCGACGATCGGTGGCGGATCGCCTCTGGGGAGTCGTCGGTCCGGCAGTCCCTCGTGCCAGGGACGCCCATCGTGGAGAGCGCGATGCGCATACCTGGGGGTGACGCCGTGCATCGAGCGTTCGCGGTCCCTGGTTTCATCTGCATCGAGGTCGAGAACCGCTCGGCGGTGCCCTTCGCGCTCGCCATGTGCGTCCGCCCGTTCGGCGAACGCGGCCCCGCGCCAATCCATCGAGCAGGGGTCAGCGGCACCGAGGTGGTCGTCGATGGACGCGTGGCGTTGGTGCTGCCCGTGCCGCCGGCGCACGCGGCTGGTGGCTCGCTCGCCTCGGGTGACGTTGCGGCCGTGGTGTTGGCCGGAGGAGCTGGTCGGGGCCCCGTTGAGGTCTCGTGCGACGCGGGCATGGCCACGGTTGCGGTGGTTGTGGCCGTCGCGCATCGGACGACAACAAGGATGCTGGTGCCGCTGCCCGTCGGCGGCACGCCGCCCCGGCCGCTCGGCACGTGGCCCAGCCTCGATCGTGTGGTCGATGGGTGGGCCGCCGTGGCCAGGGCGCGACCACGGATGGAGCTTCCCGACGCGCAGATCCAGGGCATCCTCGACGTGGCTCGTTCGAAGGCCATGGGGGTCGATCGTGACGATGTCGGCGCGGCCGGAGACGCCGCGGTCGTCGTTGCCGCCGCGCTCGGCTTCGGCGACATCGCCACCGCAGACGAGATCGTCCGCTCGTTGTGGATGCGGGAGCGGACCGACGGCAGCTTCGACGAGCCAGGGAGCTCCGCGGGTCGCGGCCGGCGGGCTGCGGCTGGCCGTGGCGCCATCGGCGGACCTCACCTCTACGCGGTCGGCGATCTCCTTCTGCATCGCCCGGACGCACACCTTGCCGCCGATCTGGCGCCAGGCATTGCGCTCGCGGCCGCGTATGCCGATGAGATGCAGATGGCAGACAACCCGTGGGCGAAGGCGGGACGCGCCCGGGCACTGCGTGCGCTTGGGGCATACGGCCATGGTCACGCTGCGATGGCGCTGGCCGCTGGCCCACTCGACGTAGACGTGGACATCGTGGGCCTGCTTCGAGGAGCCTCCGCCGGTGCAGAGCACAGCGGTCCGATCCACGCCGCGGCCGCGCTCCGACGAGCAGCGCGCATGCACGACGCCGCGACGGTCGCACCGCTGGTAGGTCAGCTCATCAGCGACGCGGGACCGACCATCGCGTTCGCAGGCGGGGCAGGCGGCGATGACCCCACCGCCAGAGCTGCTGTGCTCCTGGCGCTGCGTTCGCTGTTGGTCGTCGAGCACGAGGCCGGCCTCGACCTGGTCCCCGTGCACCCAGTCGCCTGGCGGGGCGGCGCGATCGACGTACATGCGCTGCCCACGTCGTTCGGCGTGTTGTCGTTCGCGGTGCGCTGGCACGGCGATCGCCCTGCGTTGCTGTGGGACCTGAAGACCGACCTGGCACCGCGCCTGCGATGCCCTGGCCTCGACCCGTCGTGGTCGAGCGACGATGCGCGTGGGGAGGTGCTGCTGGCGGCACCGGCGACCACCAGTGCGCCGGAAGGCTTCGTGGGCCGCGACGGCGATGCTGGCACGGTTGCCTTCACGTGAGCGGCCCCGACGATCACGACGACCACACGTCAGAGCAACCAACCACTCGACGCGACGAAGCTGCGGTGCAGCGAGTCGCGAGCTTTCTTCGTGGAAGGGGCATCACCGAGGTCGCGATCAACGACGCGGTGGCGCTGGGCCGGCTGCACCTGTTGGTCGCCGACGCGGTTGTCATCCCCGATCTGGGGCGGTACACCTCGTCCGAGCTGGCGACCCGCGCCGGAATGGAGGGCGAGTTGGCGGCCCGGTTGTGGCGGGCGATGGGCTTCCCCGACCCCCGAGCAGACGATGCCGCCTTCACCGATGCCGACCTCGACGCGCTGCGGACGACCAAGCTGATGCTCGACCTCGGTCTGATGGAGGAATCGACAGCCATCCAGATGACGAGGGTCATCGGCACGTCGATGTCCCGCATCGCAGAGGCAGAGCTCGGCGCCTCGATCTTCTCCAGCTCCGACCTTCCGGACGAGCAGTGGGCGGACATCCTCTCCACCACGATCGAGGCGACCCTGCCGGCCGTGGCTGGTCTGTTGGAGTACGCGTGGAGGCGCCACCTCCAGGCTGCGGTTCGTCGCTTCGCTCTGGCCGGCCCCGTCCACATCGGTGAGGACGGCGAAGCGGCGCCGGGCGTTCGAGAGCTGGCCGTTGGTTTCGCAGACCTGGTGGGCTTCACTGCGCAGAGCCAGCAGCTATCGGAATCCTCCCTCGCGGCGCTGGTGCGGCGGTTCGAGGATCTCGCCTACGAAGCCGTCGTCGGCCACGGTGGGCGGGTCATCAAGATGATCGGCGACGAGGTCATGTACGCCGTCGACGACCCGGGGGCGGCGGTGCTCATCGGCCTGTCGTTGTCTGAGGCGTATGCCCATGACGACCTGTTGTCCGATGTGCGCGTCGGGCTGGCATTCGGCCATGTGCTGGCCCGCGACGGCGATGTCTTCGGGCCCGTTGTCAACGCCGCGCATCGCATCGTGAACGTGGCCAGGCCCGGCACCGTCGTGTGCCACGGATCGATCCTCGAGCCGCTCGACGACGACCCGCGGTTCTTGTGGCGCAGCCTGCAGCGGCGCTACCTCAAAGACATCGGACGAGTGGACCTGTACACAGTTCGTCGCAACGAGGACGATGCAGAACAGTTCGTCGACCAGGCACGGCGCATCGGTGAGCGCCAGCTGCGCCGCTTTCTTCCCGAGGCGATCCTCGAACGTGAGCGGGAGCGCTCCCGGCTGCGCATCAGGCGCCACGGTGACGACGGGTCGTGACAGAGCCCACGCCGCTGCTGCGGGGGGTGCGCAAGGGTGTGCGGCCGACCAAGGCGAAGGCCCCGACGCTGGCCCTGGAGCGGGCCTTGTGGGCCCAGGGCCACGATGTCGTGGTGGGGATGGACGAGGTGGGCAAGGGGGCGTGGGCCGGGCCACTCGCCATTGGAGCTGCCGTCCTCCCCTGCGACAAGCGAGTGCAGGGAGTGCGCGATTCGAAGATGCTGAGCGAACGCGAACGCGAGCGGCTGTTCGATCGTGTGGCCGGCTGGTGTCGGGCGTGGTCTGTTGGCATGGCCAGCCAGGCAGAGTGCGACGACCTCGGCATGGCGCAGGCCCAGCGGGTCGCCGCGGCTCGGGCCCTCGACTCGCTCGGACTCCCCGCCGA
>JAYUDU010000298.1:0-1738 GCA_043739605.1 Acidimicrobiales bacterium
ACATCTCGACCTTCGCAACGATCCCTCCCGACCGGGTCGACGCCGCCCTGCGGCGCCTCGCCGCCGATCTCGCCGACGGCACCTGGCACCGCCGCCACGGCCATCTCCTGGACCAGCCCACCTCCGACGGCGGCTACCGCCTCGTGGTCGTCGATCCCGTGACGTAGGCCGACGCCGTGAGCATTCCACATGCACATCTGTATGCTGATGGGCATGTCAACCACCACCTGGACCAGCATCCGCGTCGATGCCGCCACCCGAGATGGACTGAAGCGCTTCGCCAGCGAGGACAATACGACGATTGGTGAGGCGCTCGCGGCGATCCTACGGCGGGAGCGTCAACGACGACTCGGTCAAGCGCTCGCCACCTACGACCTCGATGCGACCGATGTGGCGTGGCTCGATATCGGGGCGGAAGCGGTGCGTGATGCGGTCGGGTGACGTCGTGCTCTGCGACTTCGGCCATCCGATCGGCAGCGAACCGGGTTTCGTTCGCCCGGCCGTCGTGGTCACCGCGGACGACGTGTTGCGACTGTTCAATGCGACGCTTCACGTCGTGCCGTGCACGACCAACGTCGCCCGCAATGCGATGAGCGACGTGACGATCGACGGCCTCGCTGCGCCGACGGTTGCGCAGTGTCATCTCGGCATGACGGTGTCGCGTCAGCGACTTGCGGGCGAGTCGACGGTGAACGTCGGGCCGGTCGTGCTCCGTCAGATTCGAGAGGTCATCGGCGACCTGCTTGACATCTAAGCTGCCGTCGGGAGCGCCGCACCAGACTGGGTCCATGACCACACATCCCGTCTTCGATCAATTGAACATCATCGTGCCCGATGTCGCCGCCGCGGCCGCGTTCTACGAGCTGCTGGGCTTTACCGTGGAGCCGACGGAGCCGCAGTGGATGAACGAGCACCGCACGGTGACGTCGCCGGATGGCTTCGACATCGACATCGACAGCGCGGCGTTTGCCAAGCAGTGGGGGAACCTGGACGGCGGCGTGGTCGCGGGCGTCAAGTTCGCTACTCGAGCGGAGGTGGACGAGCGCTACGCAGCGTTGGTCGCCGCCGGCGGCGCGAGCGTGAAGCCTCCGTTCGACGCCTTCTGGGGCAAGCGCTACGCCGTCGTCCGCGACCCGGGCGGCAACGCCATCGGCCTCATGTCGGCCGAGTAGCGGCGCCTACGGCCGGGGAGCTGGAGCCCAGAGCGTCTGCACCGGCAGCGCCCAGATTCGGTCGCCGAGCGACCCGCTCGCAGCGCCGACGTGCAGCACGACGCCACCGATGAACGCATCGCCGAGCTTGTCGCGCATACGGGCCAGGTGGCGCGCGTTGTCCGGGCCGACCGATGCGGTGCCCTTGACCTCGATGCCGAGTATGCGGCCCCGGGGAAGCTCGACGACGATGTCGATCTCGCTGCCGTCGCGATCGCGGAAGTGGGCGAGCCGGGTGCGCATCGCGCCCCATCCCGCCTGTCGGGCGAGCTCGCCGACGACGAACGATTCGAGCAGCGGCCCGAACTCCCGGCAGCCGAGTGCGCCGAGTGACTCCGCGTCATGGCCAAGCACGCTCGCCGCGAGGCCGGTGTCGACGGGGTGGACCTTCGGATGGCGCTTGGCCCGGGTGGCCGCCGCCGATGCCCACGCCGGCACGAGGTGGATCTGGAAGATCGTGCGCAGGACGCCGAGGTAGGTGTCAGCGGTCGCAGGAGACACGCCGGCGTCTCGGGCCACGTCGGCGA
>JAYUDU010000299.1:0-4806 GCA_043739605.1 Acidimicrobiales bacterium
GCAAGCAGAGCCTTTACATAGCGCATCACGATCACCTGGAGTCGCAGCAGGTGACGGGCGAGCCCGTGCTCCATCTTGGCAACCTCGTCGCCCAACGTCCGTTCCTGGGCGGCCACGAGCTGGAACAGCCCAGCGGCGCGGGCCGCGTCCGTCGTGCAGCCGGGGTGTGCGTCGGCTCCGTACGCGGCGAGCTTGGCGTCGATCCTTGCTCGTGCGGTGACCGTGGATGGTACGAGTAGCTCGACGATCTCGGGCGCGAGCCGGGCTTCGGTGAGCTGCCGAGCAGCGGCTGTGCTGAGCTCGTTGGCGGGCAGGCGCAATCCCGTCAGGGTGAACCGGGGCGCGAAGGTGTCGACGCCCCCGCCCCGAAGGTGTTGTGCGTGGAAGTAGAAGCGGGTCAGATCGGCGAGGAACACGATGAGCAATGCGAGCGGCACGGCGAGGACAAGGGATCCAGCTGATGCCAATGCGATGTGACCGGCGCTGAGATGGGAGGTGAGTAGTGTCCGAAGCACCTCAAGAAGCTGATCGCGGAGGATCGCGGGCAAGAGGACCATGAGGCCGGCACCCGACAACAGGGCAGTAGCGACCCGGTGGAGCGTTGAGAGCCGCACTTCGCAACGTTGAAGGAATGCCCGAGCGGCCGCTCGGTCCTCGCTCGACCATGAGTCCATGGCGTCATTGTGCCCTCGTTCGCATGAAGGCCGGTCTGTCCTGGTGCTGGCGTGCCGATCGTCGCATCGTTCCGGGCGGCACCACACCGCCTTCTTCGCGATTGCCGATCGTCACTCGCGCTGAGGTTGTTGCGGTCTAGGCGGTGCTGTGCGTCGCGGCTGGCGGCCCGCACCCGGTCAGCCTCGCGGCGCAGCTCGTGCAACCGTCGGGGTCTTGGCCTGCTCCAACAGGTCGCGTTCGATTGGAGTGCTCCGGCGACTCCCGAACCCGCCACACACCGGCGCCGTCGCCGGTGGAGCAGCAGGCTCGCCGAACAGGTCACTCGGCGCCGGTGCGGGCTCCTCCGCGTGGCGCTGGGCTTCGGACAGGGCACCGGTGGCCATAAGAACAGGTGTTCGATAGCACCTTATCGTGGGATCGATATCAAAGATCGAAGGATCACTTCGTCTGGGTACTGTGATCGGACCCACACGGCCACCATCTGTCGACGCCGCCCGATACCCGCGCCTCGACCCGGACGAACCGACCACGCGGTCAACGTCGTACGGATCGATTCCCGAGCGCTGCGCCCCCCACGTGTTGCTACGGGTCGACGGCGAAGCCGCCGCACCACCCGGCCCAGCCACCGCTGTGCGTGCCAATCGGACGGCCATTGACGGACTCGAGCTCGGTGATGCGATGGGGCTCGTCTGCTTCCAATGCCACCCACGCGCACACGAAATCGCCCTCACGATTCGTGCCGGTGGCTACCAGCTCGTCGGACGTGGCCACGATGCCCACGACAGCCGAGCCGCTACCCTGGTCGTCGATCGTCGCCGCCTCCTCTGATTCACCGTTGCTCATAAATTGCCTCACGATGTGCGCCGCGTCGAGGTCGATGCGACCGCCCATCGTCGCATGGGTGTCAAGCCCGCACGCTTGACCGATTTGGCTCCTGGCGCGGCGACCGAATCCACTGGCCCGCGCCCCCGACGTCCACGTAAACCGTCTTTGAGCGCATAGGTTCAGTCGGATGGCTGACCTTGTGCGACAGACGTTGGACTGGATCGAAGCCGCGCCGCTGAAGATCCGAGGGACCTCGGTGGCGTCGGCCTCGCCGGAGGCAGTGTTCGCGGTCCTCGCCAATCACGAGGCGTGGCCGCAATGGTTTCCTGGGCTGAAGCGCGTCGACGTTCTCGGCCCGGCAGCAGGGGTCGGTGCCCGCCGCAGGGTGAAGCTCCCGATGACCACGGTGGACGAGGAGTTCATCGCATGGGAGCCCGGCGTCCGCTTCGCCTTCACTGGCACCGCGGCATCGCCCAGGTTCACCTCGTCGCTGGTCGAGGACTGCCGATTGGAGCCCACCGCCGATGGTGGCACCGCTATCGGCTACACGATGTACCTCGCCCCGGCGGGCCCGGCGGGCTTCTTGATCAAGGCGGCCGCGGGGCGTGTGCGCTCGAACCTCCAGGCCGGCGTCGACGCACTGGCGACCCTCGCCGCGAAGGCCTGACGCACCATCGCGAGTGCGGGCCCCAGCCTTGGGCTCGGTCGACTGCGAATCGCGTACCAACGTCGGCGGTCGGCGCGGCCCGAGTGCGGTGCCTCGGATCCGAAGGTGTGCGACGTCGGCTCAGGTATCGGGCCGCGGCCTCTGGTCAAAGGCCTTGGCCTCATCTACGCGCCGGGTCGCGGCCTGGTTGCGTTCACCGTTCCCGGCATGGCCGAGTTCGTCCTGCGTCAGGCAGCGGACTGAGGCATCCGCATGAGACGCGCTGAGATCTGGCGGCTGCCTCTCGCTCGGCGTCGTCGGCTCAGCTCCAGCCGGAGCCGGCACCCTTCGTCATGCCGAACGGACCCGACGGCCAACGGAACGTGTCCATCATCAACTGGTCGATCTCCTCGCGCGTCGCCACGCCTTCGCGGGCGACCCGGTCGGCCTCGCGGACCATTGCGAAGTATACCCGGTTGGCAACGTAGCCCCACGACATCGGTGCGTCCTTGACGACGATCGGGTTCTTGCCGGCCGCGGCCGCAAGCCGGGTGATGGTCTCGACCGTCGCGTCGCTGGTGCTCGGCGCCCGCACGATCTCCGCAAGTCGCATCACCGGCACCGGTGACGCCCAATGCCAGCCGATGACCTTGTCGGGGCGGTCGGTCGCTGCGGCGAGGGCCGAGATCGGGAAGCCACTGGAGTTGGACGCCAAAATGGTGGCCGGCGGGCAGTTGCGGTCGAGGTCGCGGAAGACCGTGATCTTCAGGTCGAGGCGTTCGGGGACGGCCTCCAGCACAACATCAGCGGCGTAGACCGACGACGCGTCGGCGGTGAAGTCGATCAGGTGGAGCGCCGCCGCGGCCTGTTCGTCGGTCACCTTGGCCCGCTCGACGGCTCGGCGCAGTCCGAAGCGACCGGTGGTGATCACCTCGTGCGCCTTCTCGAGCGCCTCGGCGCTGGGGTCGTAGCAGTGCACCGCGTGCCCCGCGAGGGCCAGGACCTGTGCGATGCCCGCCCCCATCACGCCGGCGCCAAGGATCCCGATGGTCTCCGTCATGCTCGGGAGCGTAGGCAGCCGTGCCGAGCGACGCCGGACGCTCAACGACATGGGGATGTTCACCGCCGATGACGGTATCGAGCTGTGGTTCCATTCGGACCGACCACCGGCCCGCCGCCCGATCCGATGCGCGGGCGGGCAAGAATGCGAGGCCCCAGGTACCCGGCGCGGGAATGCGCAACGTTGTAGCGACTTCCTGTCGCTACAACGCTGCCACCACTCCGGCAAGGCCTCCGTGACGGCGTCGCGGACGTCGCTGGTGACTTGCTCTTGGGCATCTCGATCCTCCGTCGCCGCATCCGCTCGACTCTGGCTGCGCGCCACGTAGTTCGATGTCACACCCCCAGCGCATGATGCTCATGTGCTCGATGACCGCTGGATGCAAACGCCCGACGTCTGCCTCGCAGACCTCGGCGACAACCTCAGATCCCAACACACCCTTCGCCAGGCGCGGCCAGACTGGCCATCGACTCGCCGGCAGTGCTCCCGTCCGAAACGGCAACCAGAACCCACCGACCAGCCGCCTGAACGCCTGGGGGTGGTGTTGTCAGGCCGGGAGCTGCGCGTCGTCGCCACTGTCGTCGTGCTCGGCGCACATCGCGACCTCAGCATCGCTGAGATCATCTCGCGGATCGAAGCACGCGGCGTGAGCATCAAGGGCAGAGCCAGCAAGGCGGTGTCCGACGCGTTGCGTTGGGAGGTCGCCAAAGGCCGCCTCACCGCACCCGCCTGGGGCACCTACGCACCGACCCGAGTGCCCAGATCCACGCAACGCTGGCTTCAACTGCACGCCGACGCGGCCATCGCTGGCCTCCCATGGCCTCAGCCCACCAACCGGGAACGTTCAAGCACACCCGCTCCAATCCCGTACGCCCCAGAGGACGCCTGCGACCCAGACGACACCGATGACACCGACGCCACAGTTGGCGCACATGGCACAGACGAGACGACCGTCGCAGCCCGTAACGATCCGCCCGCCCCAGCGTCCGGCGCAGTCCCGTGGCACGTCGACCCCGACGACCTCGCTGCCCTCAAGGCCTGGACCGCCAGCTGGCGCACCCGAGCCCCCGCCGAGCAGGCCCCGATCTCAGCTCACGCTCCGATCGGCCATCCCCGACGTCGTCAGCCCGCCTCCCCGATAGGTTCTCGATCGTGACCCGGCTCGGCTACCAGATACCCAACTTCACCTATCCGGGCGTCGCGCCGGCAGATCTGTTCGCCAAGATCGTGCGTCAGGCCAAGGAGGCCGATGCCAGCGGCTTCGACACCCTCTTGGTGATGGATCACTTCTACCAGCTGTTCCATCTCGGCCCGCCGGAGCACGAGATGCTCGAGTGCTACACGCTGCTCGCCGCGCTGTAGCAGCAGACGTCGACCTTGCGGCTTTCCGCGCTGGTCACCGGGAACACCTATCGCAACCCCACCCTGCTTGCGAAGGAAGTCACGACCCTTGACATTGTGTCGGGCGGGCGCGCTCAGCTCGGCATCGGAGCCGGCTGGTTCGAGCACGAGCACACCAGCCTGGGATACGACTTCGGCACCTTCACCGACCGGTTTGAGCGGCTGGAAGAAGCGCTCCAGATCGTGCGGGGGATGTTCG
>JAYUDU010000300.1:0-1734 GCA_043739605.1 Acidimicrobiales bacterium
GAGGGCTCAAAGGTGCCAGCAGAGCTGCAGGGTGTGGTCGTTCCTGCACGCGCGGTGTACGCGCTCGACATCGGTGATTCCGTTCGGCGGCAAGACGCCGTGGCGTCGCTGGTGACGGTGCGCGATGGGCGTGTCATCGTCGGTCGCACGTTCAAGAAGGGCGCAGCCGCGACCGTTGGCATCGCCGCCCCCCAGCCTGCTCCGGCATGGTTCTTCCCGGTGGCGGCACGCACCGACGCTCCATCTCGGCTCACGATCATGAACCCGGGCGACCTCGACGCAGACGTCACCGTCGAGGTGCGCACCGATGGCGACCCGATCCAGCCCCTGACGGCATCCGTGTCGGCCGGTGGACGAACAGAGCTGTTGCTCGACTCGCCGTCGCTGACCAAGAACACCGCCGTCGGTCTTGTCGTGCACGCTGCCGAGGACGTGCCCATCGTTGTGGAACGGTCCGTCGAGGCCAAGACCACCCGGAGCGACAACCTCGGCGTTCGAGTCGGCGGTCGAAAGCTCGTGGCCAACCCCGTTGGCCGTGGCACCGACGCCCTCGCCATCGTCAACCTTGGCGACGGCGACGCCGCGGTGAAGGTGTCGGTCCTCGACGGCAAGGGCGTGCCCGTCATCACCACGCTCAAGGTCACGACGGGCTCGCGGGTCACCATCAAGCTCGACGATCGTGCCAAGGGCCTCGCCGTGATGATCGATTCAGATCAGGAGCTCGCGGCCGAGCGCATGGGCGGTGAGCCGAGCCCAACCCAGGGCGCGCTGGCCGCCGTCGTCATCCCCTGAATCCCCAGGCGTCACGGCCGTCACGGGGCGGCGGCCTCGGCTTCGCGCTCTGCGTCCCGCGCTTGCTGGTCCTGTACTGCGGTGGCGATGGCCATGAAGATCTTGCCGGCATCTTCGTCCATCGAGTCGCGTGCTTTCAGGAGGAATAGTCCGCCGATGAAGACGGGCGGTGTGACGATCAGGAACGCGGTGCGTAGGTTCTCGTCGAAGTATCCGGACAGGCCGAAGACGATGAGCGGAGCGGCCGCTGCTCCAAACAGCAGCGAGACCAGGTTGAAGAAACCGAACCCTGCGCCCCGCAGATTGTGGGGTATGGCATCAGTCAGACCAGCTCTGAGTCCGGGGATGGCCATCGCGACGATGAAGAACCCGACGACCTCCATTGGGTATGTAGCGGCAAACGGCAGCCTCAGGTACGACAAGAAGAAGAGGGCGTTGCCCACCAGGATGCAATAGGCAGGGATGGCCATGCGGGCGCCACGGATCTTCTCCTGGAACCTGTCTGCGACGATTCCTCCAACGATCACACCGGGGACGCCGCCCAGGAGGATGAGGAGCGTAAAGAGGGCCTCCGCTTTGCCATTCGACCGGGTGGCAGGCTTGGTCGAGCGGCTCTGGGCTCTCGTTGCGGTGGCGTCCCGGCACGAGCGGGACAGCTCGCCGACGCTCGCCACGACCGTCGCGGTCTTGCCGTGCACCTTCGGTGGGTTCGCAGCCTCTGGCGTGCCAGCGACGACGGGGCACACCTCGACGCCCACCCCGAAGCTGCGCTCGTAGAACTGCGGGAGCGCCGCACCGACGGCGGTGATGGTGAACAGCAACGAGGTGACGCCCACCAGCGCGAACCGCATCGTGCGGATGCCGTAGATGATCTTCGCGTCCGCCGCCAGACCGCGCAACAGACCGCTCATGAACGGGCCGAAGCCGTCCTCGAACAACTTC
>JAYUDU010000301.1:0-1733 GCA_043739605.1 Acidimicrobiales bacterium
ATCGCTTCGGACGAGCTCCTCGCCCTCGGGCGGGATCGCCACCATCTCGGGGTCGCCGAGGACGACGGCTGCGATCGGGGCCGTCGTGTCGACGTAGGGCAGACCGGATCGGGCTGCCTGGGTGGTGCGTATCGCCACGTGGTCCCCCATGGATCCGTCGATGGGCCGCAGCGCCAGGCGGCCACGGGTTGCGACGCATCCTACGCACTACGGTTACCTCCGCACTGTTCGCGCCGCTCAACCAGGGAGATCATCGATGCCGTACCCGTTCCTGTCACCGGAGTGGATGACCGAGGCTCGGTCCATTCGCGCCAAGTACTCGGACGAGAGCCCGAAGATCGCCGCAGACGTGAAGGCGAACCTCGTCATCACCGACGTTCCGTTTGGTGACGGCCCCCTGCACGCACACCTCGACACCTCCTCGGGTGAGATGGAGATGGAGGAGGGCCACCTCGAAGCGCCTCACGCCACGCTCACCATGGACTACGGCACCGCCAAGAGCTTCATGGTCGAACAAGACCAGTCCGCGGTCATGCAGGCGTTCATGAGCGGCAAGATCAAGATCGCCGGCGACATGACCAAGCTCATGGCGCTCCAGGCCAGCGGCGGCGCAGACGCCCAGGCCGTGAGCGCCAAGGTGGCCGCAGAGATCGCCGCCATCACCGAGTAGTTCGACCGGTCACGCCGGGAGCGGGCCCGCGGCCGCCGTGACGGCCGGTGCCGGTGCCGTGACGGGCGCGGGTTGGCGGGGCGTTCTGCGCACGAACGCGCTGCACACGACGGCCAGGATGCACACCACGCCGCCCAGGATGTAGGCGTCTCGGAAGGAGCCGACGAGGCCGTCGGGGCCGACGCGACTCTCCTGCAGCGTCGACATGATCTGGATGCCCGCGACCAGTCCGACTTGGTTGACCAGCTGCAGGGCGGCGCTGGCAGAGCCCATGTTCGCCTCGTCCACCTCGTTGGCGACCGACGCCGTGAGCGACGGCGATGCGATGCCCATGCCGGCCCCTGAGAGTGCGAGGGCGAACATGATCGGGGCCAGATGCGAGCCCGCCGAGAGCGACGCAAAGGCGACCATCGACGCCACGATGAGCGCATTGCCTGCGACGGAAGCGACGCGCTCGCCGATCCGAACGGCGAGATACCCAGCGACCGGCGCCAGGATGGAGAACGTGAGCGGCCGGGCGATCGACACCAATCCGGTCTTCGATTCGCCGAAGCCGTACACATCGTGGAGCAGCTTGGGGGCGAGGATGAAGCCGCCCATGTAGGCGAAGTTGCCGAAGGCCTGGGCTCCCATCGGCAAGCTGAAGTTGCGGCGCCGCAAGAAGGCCAAGGGGAGGACCGGCTCCTCGGCGCGCCGCTCGACGAGGAAGAACGCCACGCCGAACAGGGGGCTGAGCGCGAATCCGAGCAGGACGAACGGCGACGTCCACCCCAGCGACGGCCCACGGTTGAGGGCGAGGAGCAACGTTGTAACCGACAGCGCGAGTGTCGCGGCGCCTGCGATGTCGAATCGTCGGCGGCCAAGTCCCGCCCCGAGCGCCCTTCCGCCGACCTCCGGCAAGACGATCACCGCGATGACGGTGGCCACGAGGGTCAGTGGTGCCTGGGCCCAGAACATCGCCCGCCAACCGAAGGATTCGATGACCGGGCCACCGACGACGACGCCGATGACGGGGCCGCCTGCGCCGATGAGCGACCACCACCCCATGGCCTTGACGCGCTCG
>JAYUDU010000302.1:0-1729 GCA_043739605.1 Acidimicrobiales bacterium
GCACCGACACCGACGAACATCTCCATGAAGTCCGAGCTGTCACAGAGATGAACGTGACACCAGCCTCGCCAGCAACCGCACGGGCCAGGAGGGTCTTTCCAGTACCTGGAGGACCGACGAGCAGCACACCCTTGGGGATCTTCGCTCCGAGCTCTTTGAACTTGGACGCGTTGCGCAAGAAGTCGACGACCTCGCGGATCTCCAGCTTTGCACCCTCGTACCCTGCGACGTCGGCGAACGTGGTCTTGGGGCGTTCGGTCGTATACACCTTTGCCTTCGAGCGACCGATGGACATCAGGCCACCGACCTGGCTCTGGGCTTTGCGCTGCGTCCACAACATGACGCCGATCATCAGCCCGACCAGTAGGAACAAGGGCAGCCAATCGAGGAACGGGTTGCTCGAATCTGTGGTGAAACGCACCTTCGCACCCGACGCTCCCAACGCTTTGACATCGTCGCCGATCGATGGCGATGGGCCGTCGGAGCGGTACAGCCCGACCTTCGCGTCGGGGCCGTCGCCGATGGTCAGCTCGCCGGTGATGCGGCCGGTCGTGTTGGAGATATCGGCCGAACGGACCTTGCGCGTGGCTGCGAGGTCGCCGACGAGGTCGGAGTAGTCGATGACCTTGCGTTCGCCCGACCCTCCTCCCCTGCTTGCGATGGCGCTGGCGACGAGCAGCACCACGAACACGATGGCGATCCACTGCCACGATCGACGCGGCCGCCCGACGCGAAGCGGTCCACCCGAAGGCGAGCCCGTTGGCCCATCAGGCCCGCGCCCCGCGCCCGGCACATCGTCAGGGGAGCGAACCACGGGAGCATCGTAGAACGGGGGTGGGACAACAGGGCCACCACCGCCGACGCGCGTACCAACTGGTTTGAGCGGAAGGGATCCGCGGCCGGTGGGTCGCCGGCCCGTAGCGTTGCGTCGCATGGCTGACCCCCTTGGTGGCCCATCCGCTCAGCGCCAGGCGCGGCCCGCAAGCACGCCTGTGCACTGCTCGAAGCCGTGCTGCTGTGGCCAAGCGGCGGCGCGGCTCACCTACGACCATGCCCAACAGCAAGCGTGGCTCGACCCGGCGGGCTCCGGCGACGGCGGCCTCGGCCTGTGTGCATCGCATGCGGAGCGCTTCGCGGTCCCGGGCGGCTGGCAGCTCATCGATCGCCGCCCCTCCGCCGTTGCTGTGTTCGCGCCCGTCCCAGCCGGTCCGCCCCTCCGCCCGGTCTCGATGCCCGTCGGGGCCCGTCGACTGGTACGGGTCCACCGCCTCGCGTCCTGACCGTCGCATCGCCAGCGGTCGCATCGCCAGCCGTCGCTCGCCTCGCCTACAGCACGGACGAGTCCCAGACGCCGGCATCCCGAGCCGCGCCAGCGGTACGGCGTTTTGCGCGACGCGGGGCTTCGGCGCGGGACGGGCATACTCTGCGGCCGATGCCAGTCGATGACCCCGCAGCGGTGCGTCCGGGCGCGGAGGGCATCGACCGGGCCGTCGGGTGGCGCGGCCTGGGGTTCGCCGCGGTCTGGTTCGTTGCCGGCTTCGTACTTTCGGGCGTCGCGGCGGCGATCGTCGCCGGAGCGCGGGGCGAGTCGCTCGGTGGAGGAGCGGTCCCGAGCCAGCCCGTGACGACCGCGGGCCAGGTCGGTCTTGCCCTCGGCATCGCCGTGGCGCCCCTCGTGGTGGGCCGTCTTCGGCGGCCGGCAGCACCCGACGCCACGTCGTCGCTCGCC
>JAYUDU010000303.1:0-4791 GCA_043739605.1 Acidimicrobiales bacterium
GTCACCCTCTGCGGGGGACACGTCGAGGACGTAGACGGTGCCATAGCCGAGAGACAGCGCCTTGCGGACGGGGACCGGGTCGAGCACGCCGCCGTCGACGTGAAGGTGGCCGTTGATGTGCACGGGCGGGAACAGGCCGGGGAGCGCGGCGGATGCTGCGAGCGCGTCCTCTGCCGGCCCCGTGGCGTGCCAGGCGGGAGCAGCCCGGTCAAGGTCGGTGCTCACCACCCACAACGGCACCGCGGCGTCGGCAAGGTCATCCAACGGGCAGAAGCGCCGGATCAGCTTGCGAAGGACGTCGCCTTCGAAGAGGTGGTCGTGGCGGAGGACGAGATGGGTGAGCAGGCGCCGCTTCGATGACCCGAACACGTCGCGATCGGTCAGCGTCGACCAGATTTCGGCCAACTCCTGCGCTCGCTCGAGCGTCGGGTCCGAGGCCATGTACGCGGCGTTGAGCGCGCCGACCGAGCAACCGATCAGCGCATCCGGGCGGATGCCGGCGGCGAGGAGCGCTTGCATGGCTCCGACCTGCGCCGCGCCGAGGTTGCCGCCGCCCGAGAACACGAACGCGCACCCGATGCGCAGGTCGTCGCCAGTGCTCTCGCGTACGATGGGCGCACCTGTACATGACTGGTTGCGACGGCGGAACATGAGAACAGTGTCGGTCTCGCAGCACGGCTTGTGAACAGGTCGTGTGGCACATCTTGCGTGCGCGATATGCGCAAAGCGGGCGCGTTCGGCCTCCCAGTTCGGCGTGGAGGCGTCGTCGGGGCCTCGGCGACGGCCGATGGGAAGCCTTTGCCACGGAATTGGCAGGGGTGATGCAGCCGCGCCGGGCGGACTCCGCTGGACACCATCGACGATGGGGCATGCTCCACCCATGCCCCGCCTCCGTCAGGTTCCCCGCGCCGAAGCCGGCTCGTTCGCCTCGTTCACCTATGACCTCCTGTTCGGCCCAGACCGTGATCCCGTCGAGGAGCCAGGCACGGCGACCGGCACCCCAGGCGACTGGTGGACGGTGTTCGCCCTGTCGCCCGACGTGTTGACCCACGCATGTCAGGGATTCCAGCTATACCGCTCGCCCGATCGTGTCCTCGACCCCGCACTGCGAGAACTCGGGATGTGCCGGGCGGGGTGGGCTAGAGGGTCACAGTTCGTGTTCTCCCAGCACTGCAAGAGCATGCGTGGCGTCGGCCACTCCGACGACAAGGTGGCCGCGATTCCGCACTGGCAGATCTTCGACGGCTGGTCGCCCGTCGAGCGCGCCGTGCTGGCCTACACCGATGGTCTCGTCTACGACGGCGGCCGGATTGCCGACCCGATCTTCGCCGCACTGAAGGCGCACCTCAGCGATGAGCAGATCCTCGAGCTCACCTACCTCACGACGATGTACGAGATGCACGCAGTGATGGCCAGGGCGCTCCGGCTCGAGTTCGATGACCGCGACGAGCCCATCGTCGAGATTGCGGGGCCCGACGGCTACGACCCGATGTCGATGTTCGAATGACGCCGCTGTCGTTCTTTGGGGTGAGCACGGAAATGGAGCGGCGCTGACCCAAAGAACGGCGATCGATTGCGCAGGACGCGGCGCTCAGCCGAGCTGATCTGAGGCTTGGGCCAGGAGGCGCTGGAGGCGCAGCCCGTGGTGAACGTCGAGCGTGGTCGGCGTTGGTCCGTTCCTGACCAGCGACGCCGCCTCAGACCGCCACGTCAGGAACGCGTCGATGCCGACGGCGGCGTTGGTGTCGATGCGCTCGATGGTGGCGCCGGAATCTCCTTCGACGATGACTTCGGCGCCCGACCACGACGCCGAGATCGGCGTGGTTGCGCTCAGCACGGCCTGGCTCGCCGCGCCGCCCTCGTGGGTGAGGCAGAGCGAGACGGTGCCGAGGCGGTCGCCCGTCGCATTGATGGAGTCGATGGGGCCAAGCGCAGCACCGAGCAGGTCGAGGACGTGGGGGCCGAGATCCAGCAGCGGGCCCTCGCCAAGGCGCCACGGCGTCGCGAACGGACTTGCTCCGAGCAGGGCTCCCGAGACGAATCGGGCCTGGCCGATGGTGGGTCGACCAGCCGCGCACGCGGCGAGAAACGCGCGCACCGACTCCGCGTAACGCCACGACAGGGTGACCATCGTCGCCACGCCAGCATCGGCCACCGCAGCCGCGAGCCGCTCTGCCGCCGCGAGGTCGCCGGCGATCGGCTTCTCGAGGAACAGCGGGATGCCGTTGTCAAGGCATCGCACGGCGAGATCGGCCTGCACCGAGGGTGGGACGGCAAAGACGAGCGCGTCGCTGGTGGCCGCCAGCGCGTGGAGGCCCCCATCGCCGCTGTGCGATGGTGCCCCCGAACGCGACGCCAGATCGGCAGCGGCCTCTGGACGACGGGCCCAGACGCCGCTCAGCGCGGTATCGGGGCCGGCCGAGATGAGCGGCGCGTACACCATCTTCGCCCACGGACCGGCGCCGACGATCCCGATGCGGACGGGCGCATCGCTCATATCTCGTGTCCGATGTTCAGAGCGATGAGGCGGCGATCATCGCGGCAAACGCGACGGCACCGCCGCGCAGATCACCGGTGGTGCCCTCACCCATCTTGTTCATCACGTAGGCGATGGTCAGCTTGGATTCGAGGTCGTTGATGATGATCGAGCCACCCCAGCCACCCCAGAAGCAAGTCTTGTCATTGCCGCCGATGGGCATCTCCGGTGAGTTGAGCCCGTAGCCGATGCCGTGTCGCAGGGACATGCCGAGCACGAGGTCGATCCCGTAGCACTGCTCCTCGAACACCTTGTGGCATCCGGCCTCGGAAAGGATCGTCGTGCCGTTGACCGTGCCTCCGTGCGAGAGCGCGCTCTGCGCGGTGGCAACCGACCTCGCATTGCCGTGGCCTCCGGCAGCGGGTACCTCGGCGCGGCGCCAGCCTTCGGTCCAGCTGGCCTCTGCGCCGATCGCCGGGTTGCCCATGCGCTTGACGATGTCGTTGGCGTTGGGGTCCAGCACGTCGAACAGGGGCGTCGGCGGCGGGATGACCCTGGCCACGCGGTGGTCGTGCTCCGATGCGAGGCCGATGTGGAAGTCGGCGCCCAGGGGCTGGGCGACCTCGTTGCGGAAGAAGGTGCCGACGGTCTCTCCTGCGACGCGGCGCACCACCTCGCCGACGAGGTAGCCCTGGGTGAGCGCGTGGTAACCGCTCTTGGTGCCCGGCTCCCACCACGGGGCCTGGCTGGCGAGCAGCGACGTGCACTTCTCCCAGTCCCAGGTGTCTTCCTCAGTGATGGGCTCCTCCCACGCCGGTAGGCCGGCGGTGTGCGCCATCAGATGGCGGACGAGCACATCCTCCTTGCCGTTGGCCTTGAACTCCGGCCAGTAGGTGGCGACGGGAGCGTCGAAGTTGAGCTCGCCGCGGTCGCCGAGGATGAGCGCACTGAGCGCCGTCATCGTCTTGGTCGTCGACCACACGTTGGTGATGGTGTCCTTGGTCCACGGCGCGGTCTTTGCCTCATCCACGTGGCCGCCCCACAGGTCGACGAGCGTCTCGCCATCCTTGATGACGCACACGGAGGCGCCGACCTCGAGGCCGTCGTCAAAGTTCTTGGTGAACGCGGCGCGCACGTCCTCCATGCGTGGGTCGCACGTGCCGTCGATGTTGTGGCTGTTGCTTGCGTCGGTGGTCATGCGGTGGCACTCCTGGTCGTGCGGATCCCCCCGGACCCGTCGGTGGTGCACACGCTAACCCGCGTTCAACCGGTTGGGTTGATGGCAGAGATCATCAGTAGCTCGTCATTGCAGCCAGCGGGCCGGTTGGCGCACGATGGGAGCATGCCGACCGTCACACCGCCAGCGGAGCCACTCGGCATCGCCATCGTCGTGTTCGACGGCATCCAGAGCCTCGACGCCGTCGGGCCGCTTGAGGTGTTCCACGCCGCGAACCGTCTTCTCGAGCGGCGCGGCGACCAGCCCGCCTACCGGCTCTCGCTCGTCTCTCCCGATGGCGCCGCGGTCGATGCACACTCGGGTGTGCGGATCGCGGTCGACGGGTCCTTGCTGGACGCCCTGGCGGGATCGGGCGTCGACACGCTGATGGTCGCAGGAGGACTGGGCGTGCACGAGGCCGCGTCGCGCCCTGACCTCATTGTCGGTGTGCGCGCGATCGCCGCCGAAGCTCGGCGGCTGACGTCGGTGTGCACCGGTGCCTTCGTGCTGGCTCGGGCGGGACTCCTCGACGGGAAGCGGGCGACCACCCACTGGGCCTCACTGCGCCGCTTCGAGCAGGAGCACCCGTCCGTCCGCGTCGAGCACGACCCGATCTTCGTGCGAGACGGGAACGTGTGGACCTCTGCTGGGGTGACGGCGGGCATGGACCTCGCGCTCGCTCTCGTCGCCGAGGACCTCGGCGATGGCATCGCCCACGATGTCGCTTCGTGGCTCGTGATGTTCAGTCGGCGACCCGGCGGCCAGAGCCAGTTCTCCGCCGCCCTCGGCCCCCGACCGGCCGACCGCTCCGACCTCGCTGACCTGCAGGCGTGGATCGTCGACCACGTCGCTGAGGACCTCACCGTCGGAGCGCTGGCCCGCCGTTCCGGCATGAGTGAGCGTCACTTCTCTCGCTCGTTCGGCCAGTCCTGCGGGGTGACGCCGGCGCGCTACGCCGAGGACGTCCGCCTTGAGCGCGCCCGTCATCTGCTCGAGTCGACCGAGCTCTCTGTCGCCGCCATCGGTCGAGCGGTCGGCCTCTCGGGTGACGCCGTGCTGCACCGGCTCTTCCGGCGGCGCCTCGGCACGACACCCGCCA
>JAYUDU010000304.1:0-11763 GCA_043739605.1 Acidimicrobiales bacterium
GTCGTCGACGAGACCGTCGTGGTGGTCACCCGGGCTGAGGTGGGGCGGCGGCTTGGGCTGCATGCGGTGAGCCCGCAGCCGGCGAGGAGGCTGGCGGCGATCGCTCGTCGCCACCCGCCGAACATCAAGCCGCTCGACGACTCTTGATGGCGAACCACGCCTTGACGCCGGCGGCGATGAGAACAGCAAGCACGGCCAACCGGGCCAAGAGCCACAGGGTCCCGACGATGCCGAGGAAGAGCTTCCACGCGATGAGCAGGATGACGAGGCCAACGAACACCAGCAACGCGGTGTCGAGGATGCCAGAGAGTGGCCGGGTCTTGGCTGGGTGCATGTCTGACGCCACCCCTCCATGTTCTCACGTCTCCGGCCGCGGGGTGCGCCGAGGTGTTCATCGCCGCCCGGACTGTGCCCACCGGGTTGCCTCGGTGTCCACGGTGAAAGGGCGTAACCTCCGCCGACAGATGCCGACGTCTCTCGCAGCGCTTGGGTGGGACGAGGAGTGGGCACAGGATCTTGACGAGTTGGCCTGCGCCACGAGGCGCAACGAAGACGACGACGCCACTGCGCTCGTCCCCGGTCGGGTGTGTCGGGACGACCGGGGTGCCGCAGACGTGCTGACGGCCGACGGCCTGGTCCGCGGCGACTACGACCCTCTCCATCCACTCGATCCGATGCCGACGACCGGTGACTGGGTCGGGGTGTGCACCGGCGACGTCACCGGTCACCAGATCGTCGGCGTCTTGCCTCGCCGGACGGCACTCGTTCGCGCCGCATCTGGCGAGGAGACCAGGGGCCAGGCCATGGCCGCCAACGTCGACCTCGTCGGGCTTGTGGTCGGTCTCGACACTCAGCTCAACCCTCGGCGCATCGAGCGGTTCGTCGCACTCGGTTGGGCGAGCGGCGCCACTCCCCTCCTGATGTTGACCAAGGCGGACGTTCTCGACGCCACGGCGCTGGCGGTCGCCGTCGCCGCAGCCCGATCCATCGCCCTTGAGGTCGAGGCCATCGTGTTGAGCGTGCGCAGTGGCGCGGGGGTTGCTCCCCTGCGGGCGCGCCTCGCGGCGGGCCTGACGCTCGCCATGGTCGGGCCCTCTGGAGTCGGCAAGTCGACCCTGGCCAACGCCCTGCTCGAGTCCGACGCCATGGCCATCGGCGAGGTGAGGGCCGGCGATCACAAGGGCAGGCACACCACCACGCACCGCCAGCTCCTTCCCCTCCCGGCCGGCGGCGCGCTGGTCGACATGCCGGGCATCCGTGGCCTCGTGCCGTGGGACGAAGACGGCATCGCACTGGGCCGCGCCTTCCCCGACGTCGAAGCGCTCATCGGAGGATGCCGGTTCGCAAACTGTTCGCACACCGTCGAGCCGGCGTGCGCGTTGACGACCGCCGTCGCCCGGCGCACCCTCGACGCTGGCCGCCTCGCCGGGTGGCGACGACTGAGCGACGATCTCGCCCTCGTCGAGCAGCGCCTCGATGCGGCTGCGACAGCTCCGCGTCGCTCCATGCGCCCATGACGGCGCCGGTCGGCCCTCTACGCTTGCGGGCGATGTCATCGAAACCACCGAGGCGACGGGTTGGTCCAGCTCTGCGCGTCAGCGGTGCAACCGCGACCGCGGCTGCGTCACTCCTCGGCTGCGGCGGGGGCCATGCCGCGGGCCCGACGGGCCCAGCAACCTCGGCGGGCCCGACCCGGGTCATCACGGTCGCGCCGGCGTCCGGCCCGATCGGAACCGTGTTTGCATTGAGCATCGCTGGTCTCACCAGGGGTCAGCCGGTGCAGTTCGAGATCACCTTCCCTGCCTCAGAGAAGGCGTACCCCGGCGGCACCCTGACGGCCGGCGATGACGGGACGGCGTCAGCGTCGTACCGGGCGACCGCCACCAACCCACCCGGGGATTACTCGGTGCGGGTGTCCGGCGCTTCAGGCACCGTGGGGAGTGGCTCGTTCACGGTGACCAGCGGAGCGCCCATCACCTCGGCAGTCGCCCGCAGCACCACCACGTCGAAGGCATCGTCGGTGACGACGAAGAAGTCGGGCGCCACAGCCACCACCAAGGCGGGCGCCACGACGACCAAGCCGGCCGGTACGTCCTCGACGACGAAGGCGGTGCCGACTGCGACCACGGCACCCTCGACGACCAGAGCGACCATCACCACGCCGCCAACCTGAGGCGCCCGCCCCGAGGCGTCCGGGGCACACCTGCGCCTCCCCGTCTACGGTCCAACGTCCATGAACGAGACCTCCACTCCCACGCCGACCGACGATGACGTCGTCTTGCTCGATGTCGGCCCCAACGGCGTCGCACTCGTCACCCTCAACCGCCCCCACCGCATGAACGCGTGGAACGGCGCCCTCGAGCATCGCTACTTCGAGCGGCTGGCCGAATGTGACGCAGACCCTGCCGTGCGGGCCATCGTCGTCACCGGCGCGGGCCGAGGCTTCTGCCCGGGCGCCGACATGGACCTGCTGCAAGGCATCGCGGGGCCCGGCGAGCTGGTTCCCACCGCAGAGTCCCGCCCAGTCACGTTTCCCACCACCATCTCCAAGCCGCTCATCGGTGCCATCAACGGCGCGTGTGCGGGCGTCGGCCTTGTGCAAGCGCTGATGTTCGACATCCGGTTCGCAGCGGCGGGGATCAAGTTCACCACCGCGTTTCCTCGAAGGGGCCTCATTGCCGAGTACGGCTCCTCGTGGCTCCTTCCCCGCCTCGTCGGCACGTCACGGGCGCTCGACCTGCTCATGTCGGGGCGGGTCGTCCTGAGCGAGGAGGCCCTCGCCATGGGGCTGGTCGATCGAGTCGTGCCCGGGGAGCAGCTGGTCGCCGCGGCCATCGCGTACGCAGCTGACCTGGCTGCCAACTGCTCGCCGGCTTCGATGGCAACGATCAAGCGTCAGGTCTACGGCCATGCGACCCGCGACCTGGGCGAGGCTCTCGAAGAGTCCAACCGCCTGATGGGCATGTCGCTGCGCGGGCCAGACTTCAAGGAGGGCGTGGCCTCCTACGTCGACAAGCGGCCCGCCGCGTTCGCCCCCCTCGGCCAGGGAACCACGTTCGACATCTGACGACCGGCGCGGCCATCGTCCACACAGCCCCTAGCGTTCGTGCCGATGGCTCGCCTCCTCGTTCTTGGGGCGGGAGGCGACGTCGCCACGGTCGACCACGACGGCGGAGCACGCCGAGCGCTGGCGCCTCGATCGAGCGGAACCTCACGACGTCAGGCGACATGGTCGCCGGATGGCCAGCGCGTGGCGTGGTCGGAGTGGCAGCGGCTTGCGGATCACGCAACCGTCGTTGTGGCCGACGCAGATGGCGCGGACATCCTGCGCACCCGCATCCCGTCGCCGTCGTTCTACCTGAGCTGGCGACCCGACGGCCGCGCGCTCGTCTCGCTCGCCAACGGTCCCGAAGGCATCGACTGCACGCTCATCGTGCCGGGCGAGCGTGCCGAGGTCTTGTTGCGGGGCGCACCGATGTTCGTGTCGTGGTCTCCCGATTCTCGTGGCCTTGCCGTGCACGTAGACGGCGAGCGAGTGGTGGTCGTGCCCCTCGGACACCCGGCGCTCGGTGGCGCCGCCCGCGAGGTGCGCTCCGACCCGTGCGCGTTCTCCGCGCCGGCATGGGTGCGCGGCGGCATCATCGCTGACATCGCTCATCGTGAGCGCCCGGCCCTGGCCCTCATCGATGCCCGCGACGGGTGCACCGTCCGGGTGCTGGCGCGCCACGATGGCTGGGCGCGGTTCGTGCCGTCACCGTCCGGCTCGCACGTTGCCTTTGCGTGCGGACCGTCCCACCCGGGCAGGGACCTGCTCTCCGAAGCGGACGAGGCCATCCCCGAGGCGCTGTGCGTCAGCGCTCTCGATGCCGCCGACCCGGACAGCCTCACGGTGGTCACGGCCAGCACGCCGCTCGCGTTCTCGTGGGATCCGACCGGCACCCGCCTCCTGCTCCTCGTCGCGGTCGACCAACCGTCACGGGGTGAGCTCGTACGGCTTGAGGTGTGGGATGGGGGCCTCGGCACCCGCAGGCTCTGCGGCTTCACTCCGACCCCGTACCTCATCGATGCAGAGCTGCCGTTCCCTGAGCAGTACGCGCAGAGTCGCACGTGGTGGAGCGCAGACGGCTCGCTGGTGTGCTTCGCCGCGCAGGATCCGATCAGCGGCGCCGGCGAGATCTGGGTGCAGGCCGTCGACGGCGAGTCCGACACCGCTCGGCCGGTGGTCGCGGGCGTGGCGGCGTCGTTCTCACCCCGCTGAGGGGTCGATTCTTGGGACCGGTTGCGGGCTCAACCGGCAGCCGCGGACACCGTCGGATCCGGCGCGCTGAGGAACTTGTAGGCCACCACTGCGCTCGACACCGCACTGGCGATGGGCAGCGCAGCCGACGGCTTGGGACCCCACAGGTTCGGCCAACCTCGCCTCCACCACAAGAGCCCCGCAGCCACCCATACGACCGAAGCGGTGAGGGTGCCCGCGCGTGCCCTCGCCTTGAACCGCCTGGTGGACGTCAGCAACGCGACGCCAAGATCGAGGGGAAAGTAGGCGGGAAACGTGGCGAGGCACTGGCCGGCACTGGCCCCAACGCCCTTGCCACCCCTGAACCGACGTCCGCCGTTGCTCCACACCGGAAAGCAGTGGCCGATGACGCTCGACGCACCCCCGATGTGGGCGCCGCTCTGGCCGGCGATGGCACGCCCTGCCTGCGCGGCGGCCGCGCCCTTGGCGATATCGATGCCGATGACCGCGTACCCCCATCGAGGGCCCAACAGCTTGAGCACGTTCGCACCGCCGGGATTCCCGCTGCCGGCCGTGCGAAGGTCGAGCGTGCCGCCCGACGCGATGCGGGCTGCGACGTCGGCGCTGGGCAACGTCCCCAGCAGGTACCCGACACCGGCGGCCGTCGCCAGACGGGAGAGGGATGTCCGTGCAGCCATGAGGCAAGCCTACGAGCCCGTCGACGGCACCGTCCCCCACGTGATCACCGCCGGCAGGCGGAATGGGCCACCATGGCGGGGTGCCGTTCGACGCAGTGCTGCTCATCTCGTTCGGCGGTCCTGAGGGACCAGATGATGTGGTGCCGTTCCTCGAGTCCGTCACCGCGGGGCGCGGCATCCCGCGTGAGCGACTGCGAGAGGTCGGCGCCCACTACGCGCTGTTCGGTGGTCGCTCACCCATCAACGACGCCAACCGGGCGCTGATCGCCGCCCTCCAGCCGCTCGTCGACCTCCCGGTGTTCTGGGCCAACCGGCATTGGCACCCGGTCCTCGATGACACGCTGAGCGAGATGGTCGATCGGGGCGTCACGCGGGCGGTCGGCCTGCTGACGACTCCCTATGCCGGCCCCTCTGCATGCCGGGCGTACCGGACCGCCCTCGACGCGGCGCGGGCGCGGGTCGGAGCAAGAGCACCCATCGTGGAGGTCGGCCGTCCGTGGTTTGACCGCTCGGCGTTCCAACGTGCGCTGGCACGAGAGCTCGCCGCCACCATCGATGGGCTCAGTCCCGCAACGGTCGTGCTGTGCAGTGCCCACAGCGTCCCCCTCGCCCACGTCGAGGCGAGTGACTACCTTGGCCAACTTGGCGCCGTCGCCGCAGCAGTATGCGGAGCCGGTGCGCCGGGGCATCGCTACGAGCTGGTGTACCAATCCCGAAGCGGGCCCCCGACGCAACCGTGGCTTGAGCCCGACGTGAACGAACGCATGGAGCAGCTGGCCGACGAGGGTGTGACCGAGGTCGTCGTCTGCCCGATCGGCTTCACGAGCGACCACATGGAGGTCGTCTACGACCTCGACACCCAGGCAGCGGCGACAGCAGAGCGGCTGGGGCTCGTCTATCGGCGGTCCGCCACCCCCGGGGTGGCGCTGGCACCGCTGTTCGCCGACATCGTCGCGGCGGCAACGACCACCGGTCGCGTAAGCCAGTGCGCCGTCGCGTGCTGCTCTGTCGACCCGACCGGGCGCCTTCCCCGCGGAGTTCTCAGAGGCGGATGACGGTGCTGTCGCCCTGCACCTGGATCTCGAGCGGCCTGCGGTTCGGGTAGTCGCGTGCGATGTTGGCATCGGCGTGGCGGAATGCCGTCGCGACGTCGGTGGCGGTCGGGTCGTTGCCGAGCGCCTCCGCAAACAGGTAGTGGCCGAGATAGCTGGCCCCAAGACTGGCGTTGTCGTAGCTCTGTTCGTCGGCCCCTGAAGCAGCTGTCAAAACCCGTCCGGGTCGAAGGAGCGTTTCGAAGCGGGCCGCGTAGCAGGTGGCGAACGTGAACCACACCTTGCGGGCTGCGAGGCCATCGAACGCCGCGCCGAGCTCGCGATTGGAGAGCGTGTCGCTCTCGTTGGTGACCAATGCAACCTCGGCCGATCCGGTCGCATAGGCGTGACCGGCGAACATGACCAAGACCGTCGCGTCGGGGCCCGCGCTCGCGTTGAGCCACTCGATGCCGGCGAGGATGCCGGGGCGCGTGGCTGCGGCGTCCAGCAGCACGCGCTGGTGATCAGCCGCCACGCCATGACGACTGAAGGCGTCGGCAGCGATCTCGGCGTCGCGCCGAGCGAGGGGAAGGTCGGGCGTGGCCCCGGCATAGTCGCCGTTGCCGACGACGAGTGCCCACGTGCCCGTCCCCGTTGCCGGTGTCTTCGCCTTCGCCTTCGCCTTCGCCGGGACCGCGCCTGCCGTCGACGTGGTCGTGGTCGATCGGGTCGGCACGGCTGGCGGGGCACTCGTCGCGGCCACGACGGGGGCCGGACGAGGAATCGTCGTGGTGGGCACGACCCCCGCACTCAGCTGCGCGCCGGCGGTCGTCGACGGCGTGTCGTCGACCACCGCGGGCGCCGGTGCAAGTGCCGCCGGGCTGGCCGCGGCCGTCGCGGTAGCGGCCACCGCGCGCAGGCCACCGATGAGCGAGCACGCTGCCAGCGCTCCCGTGGCGACGACCAGACGGGCGCGGAGTGCGGTCGAGGCGGCCATGCAGACATGATGCGCCACGGTGCGTGGTGACACCAGGCCCAGTCTGCGTCACGCAGAGTGGCGAATCCTGTGCCCAGCGTGTCTGATGCATCTGCGCCAATGCCCATTGACGTGAATGTGTCAACGGAGACCGCTATTGTCGCTGCGCAGTGGTCGTCCTCCCGCTGAGCGTCGTCATCGGCAACCGAAACGAGCTGTTCGCACGGGGCCTCGCAGCCCTGCTGTCGGCGGAGGCGGACCTCAACGTCTGCGACGCGTTCCGGTCGACCGTGCAGGTCGAAGAGTTCCTCCTCGAGGCGAGCGCAGCGGGCCGCCGCATCGACGTCGCGTTGCTGGGGTGGCGCATGAGCGACACCGACGGCGCCGAGGCGGCTCGGCGCGCCATGGCCATCTGCCCCCACCTTGCAGTGGTGCTGTTCTCATCTGATGCCGATGACCCGGTCGTCGTCGAGGCCGCGCTCGACGCGGGGTGCTCAGGGCTCCTCGGACCGGAGGCCACCCTGGACACGCTGGTGCGGGCGGTGCGCCTCACGCCGACAGGCGAGGCCTTCTATGGCAGGGCCGCGATGAGTGTTTTGGTCAACCGCAACCGGACGGCGGATGGCCCCCCGCCAGAGCTGTCACCACGCGAGCGTGAGGTGCTGCAGCTGTTGGCCAACGGCGTGTCGCCAGCCCAGATCGCCCTCGATCTCCGACTGTCGCTGCACACCGTTCGCAACCACATCCGTCGGCTCATGGCCCGCCTCGACACGCCGACGCGCCTCGACGCGGTCGTCAAGGCCAACCGCCTCGGCCTCATCAGCTTGAGCAGGGCCTGAGGCAGCTCGGGTTCTCCTCCGCAGAGGGCGGTCTCCTATGGTGCGCGTCCTGTGGCCGACAGCGACTCGCCGTACGTCGACTTCACGGCAGAGCAGTGGGGTCGCCTCCGGGCCGCCACCCCACTGACGGTCGACGAGGCAGAGGTGGCTGCGCTCGCCGGCCGCGGCGATCCACTCGACCTCGACGAGGTGACGACGGTGTACCTGCCCCTCTCCCGTCTCCTCAACCTCCACGCAGTGGCGAGCCAGGGTCTGGCCTCCGCTACCGACCTGTTCCTTGGGCGGCCAGTGCCAAAGGTGCCATTCGTCATCGGCGTCGCCGGATCCGTCGCCGTGGGAAAGTCGACGACGTCACGTCTGCTCCAGGCACTGCTCAGCCGGTGGCCGACCACCCCGAACGTCGATCTCGTCACCACGGATGGGTTCCTGCACCCCAACTCGGTGCTGGAGGAGCGGGGCATCATGCACCGCAAAGGCTTCCCCGAGGCCTACGACGTGCGTCGGCTCATCCGCTTCTTGAGTGACGTGAAGGCGGGGGTGCCGGAGGTGGTGGCTCCCGTGTACAGCCACGTCGTCTACGACGTGGTGAGCGACGAGGTGCAGATCGTGCGGAGACCCGACGTGGTCATCGTCGAGGGCATCAACGTGCTCCAGACCGGAACCGGCGCAGACACAGTGGTTTCTGACTTCTTCGACTTCAGCATCTACGTAGACGCCGACGAAACGGATATCGAGCGTTGGTACATCGAGCGGTTCCAGAGCCTCCGCCGGACGGTGTTCACGCAACCGGACTCGTTCTTTCAGCGCTTCGCGGCACTGAGCGATGATGAGGCCGTCGACACCGCCCGGAGCATCTGGGCGTCAATCAACGCGGTCAACCTCCACGAGAACGTGCTGCCGACGCGGGAGCGCGCCCACCTCATCCTTGAGAAGGGCGCTGATCACGCCGTGCGGATGGTGAGGCTCCGCAAGCGATGACCCCCTTCGCCATGGCCATGCTGTTCGGCGCCAGCTGCGCCGCACCCCTCAACTGGTGCGCGGTCGCCGGCCGCCCGGGCTTGGCGCGCCTCGAGGAGATCGCGAAGCCGCTCACCCTCGCGTTCCTGGTGCTGGCTGCGCTGGCAGCTGATCCTCCGCCGCACCACGCCGCGGCGAGGACGATCCTCGTCGCGGGGCTGGTGTTCTCACTGCTCGGCGATGTCGCCCTGCTCCCCCGGATCGACCAGTTCATCGGAGGGCTCTGTGCGTTCCTCCTCGCCCACATCGCCTACGTCGCGGCCGGGCTGGACATCGGCGTCCACCCGGACGGAGCGATCATCGGCGCGGTGGTCGTCGTCGCGGCGATGGCGGTGCTCGCCCCCCGCATCGGTCGGGCGGTGCACACAGGGCCAGACCCGTCGCTACTCGGCCCGGTTCTCGCCTACATGGCCGTGATCTCGGCGATGGTCGTCGTTGCGTTCGGGACGGGGCGGCCGGTGTTCGCGGCGGGCGCCGCCCTCTTCTACGCGTCGGATGCGCAGCTGGCCTGGAACAGGTTCGTGCGCTCCGACACTCGCTTGGAGCTCGGCTGCATCGTCACCTATCACGTCGGCCAAGTACTGCTCCTCGTTGGCGTCCTCGCGTGACGCCCGGCGCCAGCCGCATGGTCTGCGTCGGCGGGCGCCGGTGGCAACACCGGCCGCCAGACCGGGCAGACTGAGGTCGTGGCGCGCTTCGATCTGACGCGGAACGACCTTGGCCATCTCCTCGTCGATGAGCCCGCCTACCGCGTCACCCAGGTGTGGGATGGCCTGATCGCAGGCCTGAATCCCGAAGACATCACCACGCTCCCCAAGGCGCTGCGTGCTCGCCTCGGCGCGGACCACGCCGTGGCTGCAAGCCTTGAGCCTGCCCTCGAATCCGTGAGCGACCGCGGCGACACCACCAAGTGGCTGTGGCGGTTGCACGACGGGCACCGCATCGAGACGGTGCTGATGCACTATCCAGATCGAGTCACCGTGTGCGTGTCGACGCAGGCCGGGTGCGCGATGGGCTGCGGGTTCTGCGCCACCGGCCAGGCAGGCTTTGCTCGCCAGCTGACGGTGGGAGAGATCGTTGAGCAGGCGGTACGAGCACGCACCCGCGCCGCAGCGTCTGGCCGTCGATTGGCGAACGTCGTGTTCATGGGCATGGGCGAGCCCCTGGCCAACCTCGATCGCGTCGAGCCAGCCGTCCGCTTCATCCATGCAGAGCTCGGCCTCTCGGCCCGTCACATCACCGTCTCGACGGTTGGCATCGTTCCTGGCATCCGTCGACTCGCCGGCATCGGGCTGCCCATCACCCTCGCAGTGTCATTGCATGCAGCCGACGACGAGACCCGCGATGAGCTGGTGCCGATCAACCGCCGCTACCCGCTGGCCATGCTCGCGGACGCATGCGCAGAGTTCGTGCAGCTGACAGGGCGGCGCCTCACCATCGAGTGGGCGCTCATCGCGGACGTCAACGACACCGACCGACAGGCCGACCTGCTGGCGGCGTGGGCGCGGCCGTTGAAGGCGCACGTCAACCTCATCCCCCTCAACCCGACCCCCGGCTACCCCGCCATGGGGTCGTCTGCGGTGCGGGTTGTCGCCTTCGCAGACCGACTCCTGGCGCAGGGGATCAACGCAACGGTGCGCCACAACCGGGGCACAGACATCGCCGCGGCGTGCGGCCAGCTGGCTGCGGGCGCACCCACCACGGCCAGCGTCGTCATGGGTGTGCGCCGCTGAGTCCCAGGCTGGGCGATGATGGCCGGGTGAAGGACATGCGCTTGTGGAACCCCCATGCACCCCAGACCCTCCAGGGCGCGGCGTTCCTCATGTACGCCAACGTCGTGGTGGCGCTGCTGTTCGGCAACGTGCGCGCCGGCGGCACCCTCCAGCTGACCATCTGGGGCTTCTACCGAGGCGCGGCCGGCGGCGCAATCGCGCTCGACCTGGCACGCCTTCTCACTCTCGTCATCGTCGTCGGCTCTGCGTTCTCGGGGTTCTTCATCGTCAACGAGCGCAAGATCGGGTGGCGTGTCGGCGCCGTCGTCGGCCTCATCCCCGTGGTCTCGGGGGCGCTGTGCATCGTCATCGGCTACCCGGTGCGCCCCGGCGTGCTCGACGTCGTCGACATCGGCTACCTCTTCGCGTTGGCACTGGTCGGCTGCCTGTTTCACAGCCAGACCACCGACTACGTCAAGGTCTGGTTCAAGTAGGCCAGTTGGGTTCAGGGGGGTCGCTCAATGCGGCTTCGATGTCGATGTGGTCGTGGCAGAGGTCGCGGTCGTCGTGGTGGTCGGGCCGACCCTGATCGACGTCGTGGTGGGCGACGCCGCCGGTGGTGTCGTCGTCGTCGTGGCATCTGTGGTGGGCGAGGCGCTGGTGGGCACCCGGGGAGCGCCAAGCACCGCGTCCGGTCGCAGATCGTCGGCGACCGCAGCCAGCCGCTTGGCATCGAGGTAGACGACCGACTGTGAACCTGCTGTCCCGGCCGTCCCCTCGGCGACCAGGGTCTTCACGTCCTCCGGCGGGATCGAACGCGCGAGGGCCAAGAGCCCGAGCATTTCGCTCGACGGCACGTTCCGCACCTCAAGGTGGCGGATGGCGAAGCCGACCCACCGCATCAGGCCCTGCTCGTCGCTGACCTCTGCTCTGATCTTGGCCAGCGCGGCCACCATCAGCGTCGCCTGGTTTGCAGAACGGCTGAAGTCGCCGTCGGGCTGGTCGTGGCGGTCGCGGCTGTAGGCGAGCGCCTGGAAACCGTTGAAGTGGTGGAAGCCCGGCTGGAAGTGCGCGCCGCTGTAGCGGTCATCCATCCGGCGCTCCACTCGCACATCTACCCCGCCAACCGCGTCGACCACATCCTGAAACCCTTGAAACCCCGTGACGACCCAGTACTGGATCGGCAGCCCGGTGAAGGCGTGGATGGTGCGAGCCAGCAGGTCTGGCCCGCCGAGCACGGTGGCGCTGTTGAT
>JAYUDU010000305.1:0-1726 GCA_043739605.1 Acidimicrobiales bacterium
CGCCGGCGCCCACCGCAGACCCGCCGACGTTGAGCACTGACTCGGTGGACTAGTCAGCGGGTGGGTGGACACGGGCCATTGCGGAAGAGTGACACAAGAGGTCTACTGAGCCGTTGTCGATCGCACGAGGTTCCGACATGCCGCCAACGAAAGCTCAGCCTGACACCTCTGAGCGGTACGAGCCTGTCATCCCGACGTTGGAGGAGCCTGGCGGGCCCAACGACGGTCCAACGTCAGGCCGCTTTCGATGGATGGTCGAGTCCGTCCGCGAGGTCATCTTCGAGGCCGACGGAACGGGCGCTTGGACGTATCTCAACCCGGCCTGGTCTCGCCTGCTCGGGCATACGGTCGAGAGCTCGATCGGACACTCGTTCCTGGAGTACGTCCACCCGGAGGATCGAGCGGGCAACCTGGAGATCTTCATGGCGACGGTGTCGTCCGGAAAGAACCGCTGCCGGTTCGAGGCCCGCTACCTGTGCAGCGACGGCGCGATCCGCCACATGGAGATCCATTCGTGGATCTTCCGGGACGCAGACGGCAACGCGATCGGCTCCACGGGGACACTGACCGATGTCACCGATCGTCGTGTGGCCGAAGCCGCTCTCGAGCGACGCGCCACCCACGATCAGCTCACTGGGCTACCGAACCGAGCGCTGCTCTGCGACCGCATCGAGGAGGTGTTGGCGCGGCGCCACGACGCGGCGACCAACGCAGGCCTCACGCTGCTCTTCTTCGACCTCGACCGGTTCAAGCTGGTCAACGACAGCCTTGGGCACGACGCTGGCGACCTCGTCCTGCAGGCGTTTGCTGCTCGGTTGGCGAGCATCCTCGGGCCGGGCGACACCTTGGCGCGCTTCGGTGGTGATGAGTTCGTGCTCCTGCGAGCGCATGCGTCGCATGGCGAGGTCGAGGCGGTGACGCACGACATCCATGAGGTGCTGCGCACACCCTTCGTGGTCATGGACCGGGAGATCACGCTCACCGTGAGCATCGGGGTTCGCGTCATCGAACCGGGGGATGCGAACGACGCCATGGCCGCCCCTCGGGCGAGAGACGTGCTCCGAGATGCAGACCTTGCGATGTACGAGGCCAAGGCGGCAGGTCGCGACCGAACCGAGCTGTTCACGTCCGATGCACGGATGCGCGTCGTCGCCCGGCTCGACATCGAGGCCGAGCTGAGGAGGGCCATCGATGGAGGTGAGTTCACGCTGCACTATCAGCCCCAGTACCGGTTGGAGGGGGAGACGTTGGTTGGTCTCGAGGCGCTGCTGCGTTGGAACCACCCGACCAGGGGCCTGGTGATGCCGGACTCGTTCGTGTCGGTCGCAGAGGACAGCGGGCTGATCCATCCAATCGGCCGCTGGGTGCTGAGGGAGGCGTGCGAGCAGATGACGCAGCGACGCGCGGCCGGTGCCCCCGTACCCCGCATGGCGGTCAACGTCTCACCGAAGCAGATGGGTCCAGGCCTTGTGCGCGACGTGGCGCGCATCCTTGCGGAGACCGGCGCAGACGCAGATCACCTCTGCCTCGAGCTCACTGAATCAGCGCTGTTGGCCGACGCCGAGTCGGCGATGCAGACCATGCGCGGACTGGCCGAGCTTGGCGTCGCCTTGAGCCTGGACGACTTTGGCACCGGCTACTCCTCCCTCGCATACCTGCAACGCCTTCCCCTGCACGAGCTGAAGCTCGATCGATCGTTCGTCAGTCGGATCGATGCCGCAGATGA
>JAYUDU010000306.1:0-1721 GCA_043739605.1 Acidimicrobiales bacterium
CGTTGGTGTCGTGCTCGAAGCCGACGCCGGGCGCGCCGACATCGTTGGCGACGATGAGGTCGAGCCGCTTGCGAGCGAGCTTTCCTGTCGCGTTCTCGATGAGGTCGTCGGTCTCCGCTGCGAAGCCGACCAGCACCTGCCCCTCCGGCTTGGCTGCCCCAAGCGCAGCGATGATGTCAGGGTTGGCGACGAGGCGGATCTCTGGCGCCCCGCCGTCCTTCTTGATCTTGCGAGTGGCGACGACCTCCGGCCGGAAGTCCGCGACGGCTGCGGCCATGACCACCACGTCGGCCGTCGCCGCGACGGCTTCGACGGCCGCCTGCATCTGCGCCGCCGATTCGACCCGCACGACGTCGACGCCGACACACGCGCCGCGATCGACGGTGGTGATGAGCGTCACCGCGGCTCCCCGGAGAACTGCTTCGTCTGCGATGGCGTGGCCCTGCTTGCCAGAGCTGCGGTTGCCGATGAAGCGCACGGGGTCGATGGCCTCACGAGTGCCGCCCGCGGTCACGACCACCCTGCGCCCAACCAGCGAGCCCCGCGTCGCTAGCAACGCGTGCGCCGCCGCGACGATGGCGGCGGGCTCCGCCAGTCTCCCCGCACCGACGTCGCCTCCGGCCAGCCGCCCAACCTCCGGATCGAGGACGTGCGTGCCGCGACGGCGGATGGTGGCGACGTTGTCGACGACCGCGGCGTGGCCCCACATCTCGGTGTGCATCGCAGGGCACACCAGCACCGGCGAGCTGGCCATCAACAGCGTGGCCTGCAGGAGGTCGTCGCTGCGACCAGTGGCAAGGCCAGAGATGGCGCGGGCCGTGGCGGGGGCGACGATGATGAGGTCGGCCCACCGAGCCAGATGGGTGTGGGGGCTGGGCTCTGGTGCATCGAACAGCGACGTGCGCACCGGCTCTGGTGTGAGCGCGGCGAACGTGAGCGGTGTGACGAACCGTTGGGCATCGGCGGTCAGCACCGGGGCCACGACGGCGCCAGCATCGCTCAGCAGACGACAGACCTCGATGGCCTTGTAGGCCGCGATGCCGCCACTGACGCCGAGGACGATGTGCGCGCCGACGAGCCCAGACACCGGCCGATTCCGCTTGATTGAGGAGGCTCAGGAAGCCGCGGCTGCGGCGGCCAGCTCCGCTTCTTGGAGCGACTTGGGCACACCGACGATCTTGCCCTTGGCGATCTCTTCGAGTGCGATCGACAGGGGTTTGCGCGACGCCGCTGCCACCTGGGGCGGGATGATCGATCCGAGGCCCTCGGAGATCTGCGAGTAGTAGCTGTTGATGTCGCGGCCGCGCATCGACGACAAGACGATGAGCGTGAACTTCGAGTCGACCTTCGCGAGGAGCTCCTCGACAGGCGGGTCCATCATCGTGGGTCGGCGCAGAGCGGCCATGGGAGATCCTCCGGGGGGTGCAGAGCCTGCTGGCCGAGCCGGCGGACACCGACGCCAGAGGCGGCACGCATGGTAGCCGGTGCCAGGGACCCGCCGGTTCACGCTCAGGCGCGGGCGGCGGCGATCACGGCGGCGACGGCTGCGACGGTCCGGTCGAGATCGTCGTTCACGACCACTGCATCGGCCAAGGACACGAGGCGGTCGTGCTCGTCCTTGGCGATGGCGAGGCGAGCTGCGACGTGGGCGTCGTCGTCGCCGCGGTGACGCAGCCGCGCCTCGAGCGTCGCGTCGTCAGGCGCTGCGAGCAGGATCACCA
>JAYUDU010000307.1:0-4765 GCA_043739605.1 Acidimicrobiales bacterium
CGTACCTCCGGATGCTGTTGGTGCTGCTGGTCAGCTGCAGCTTCTTCGAGGGCTACGACGGCTCCATCCTCAGCCTGCTCCTCCCCAACATCCAGAGCACCTTCCGGGTGTCAGAGGCCGTCCTCGGGCTCACTCGCATCCCGATCGAGCTCGGCCTGTTCGTCGCCTTCTTCATCGCGCGGCTCTCCGACCGCGTCGGCCGTCGTCCCATGCTGCTCTGGTCCGTCGTCGGCTACACCGTGTTCACTGCGCTCACCGCCATCAGTTGGAACATCTGGAGCTTCGCGGCCTTTCAGTTTGGCAGTCGCATCTTCCTGGGCGCCGAGTACGCCGTCGCCGTCACCATGATCGTCGAGGAGTTCCCCGCGGAGCGCCGCGCCAGGGCACTCGGCGTGCTGCTGACGTTCGGCGCGCTCGGCACCATCGCCGTCGCCGTCCCACTCTTCCTCGGCTTGCAGGATGGCCCACTGGAGTGGCGGGCGTTCTACATCATCGGGCTCGTCCCCCTGGTCGGCCTCTCGTTCTACCGGCGGCGGATCAAGGAGACGATTCGCTTCACGGAGACCCGCCGCCGCAAGGTCGAGGCCGCGCAGTTGGGCGCGGTCGACGGGGTCGCGCTCGCCACCCAGGAGGCCCCCTTCCTCGAGCCGTGGCGTCCCCGCTACCGCCGCAACCTGGTGCTGGTCGGTCTCGTGCACATGCTGCGGTCGATCCCGCTGTTCGGCTCGACGGCGTGGTGGGCGTTCTACGCCGAACGGGAGCGAGGGTTCTCGACCACAGAGGTATCCATCTTCATCGCGTTCGCCTACGGCCTCGGTTGCCTCGGCTACTACGTGTGCGGGCGGGCCATGGAGCGCTACGGCCGTCGCCCAACGGCCGTCATCTACATGCTCGGTGGCATCGGCTTCTCTGTGCTGTTGTTCCAGGTCGACTCCAAGCTCATCTCGTTCTTCTCGCTCGGCCTCGCGGTGTTCTTCGGGCTCGGCATGGGACCGGTGATGAGCGCATTCGCCACAGAGCTGTTCCCAACCGAGATCAGGGGCCAGGCGGCCGCCTGGGTTCGGAACATCTTCGAGATCGCCGGCTACGTGCTTGGTCCGGCGCTCGTAGGCATCCTCGGCGACCACGGCACCGGCCTCATCGGCAACATCGGCGACACCGTCAGCCTCATGATGGTCCTCCAGATCCCGGCCGTGTACCTGGTGTGGAAGTTCATGCCAGAAACTAAGGGCATCGAGCTCGACGGCGCGGTGGCGGTCCATTGAGCACCATCGCACGATCCGCATCTTCGACGCCGTCCACCCCCGCCGGCCACGACGGTGAAGGCCGCACCGCAGCGCAGCTCAAGCGCCCCTTCCTCATCGGCGTGCTGTTCTGTGTCTGCGCTCTGATCGTCATCGCCGGTGTCGTCCGCCTCGCCGACGATCGCGACCCCCGCCCAGAGGGCACCGCAGAGCGCTGGCTCACCGATGTGTCAGACACCACCCGCAAGGGCGTCAAGGCGGACGCGACCAAGCGGGCAGAGGAGATCGGCCCTATTGCGCTGGCTGCGTCGATCCTGCCCACCAACGGGGTCGCCGGCAAGGGCGCCTTCCCAGACCTCGAGGTGGGCAAGGCCACCGTCGCCGGAGCGTCGCCAGCACGCACCGCCAGGGTGCCGTACCAGGTCCACCAGCGCTCGAAGACAGGGTCGAACCCCAAGTTGCTTGGCACCATCGTCCTGGCAGAGCAACCCGACCGCACGTGGAAGGTCACCTCGCTGGAGCCCCGGCTCGCCACAGAGCGCACGCCAGCCGAAGGCGGCGATCTTCCCTCAGGAGCCCCGGCCATCGCCTGGGTCCTCGCCCTCGCCGCCGGCGTAGTCATCACCGCGCTGTGTGCGCTCGCCGTCACCGCCGCAGGCAAGGAGGCGGAGGCGCTCGGCCTCGACACCTCCATCGCGGCATAGCGTGGCGACATGACCGCTCCCGTTCTTCCCGGTGCAGAGCCTGCGTCGTTCTCTGGTGACGCAACGGGCGTGCTCGTCGTGCACGGGTTCACCGGTTCGCCCCAATCCATGCGGGGCATCGCAGAGCGCCTCGCCGCCGACGGGCGAACCGTCGAGATGCCACTGTTGCCCGGGCACGGCACCTCGGTCGAGGACATGATCCCGACTCGCTTCGCAGACTGGTATGCCGCGGCGGAGGAGGCTCTCGCCGAGCTCGCCACCCGCACTGAGCGTCAGGTCGTCGTGGGTCTCTCGATGGGCGGCACCGTCGTCACCACGCTCGCAGCAGACCACGACGTCGCCGGCTTGGTGGCCATCAATGCTGCCATCGACCCGCCTGCCGCCGAGCTCGTCGCGGCGGTGACGGCGATGATCGATGCCGGTGAGCAGACCATGCCCGCTATCGGCGGCGACATCGCCAAGGAGGGCGCCACCGAGCTGGCCTACGACGCCGCGCCGCTGGCCGCCCTGGTGTCGCTGGTCGAGCATGGCATCGGCCTCGTCGGCCGACTCGCCGACATCACGTGCCCCACGCTCATCGTCACCAGCCGTCAGGACCACGTCGTCGATCCCGCCAGCTCCGACACGCTCGCAGCCGGCGTCGCCGGTCCCGTCGAACGGCTCTTCCTCGACGACAGCTTCCACGTCGTTACGCTCGACCTCGACGCCCCCGCCGTCGAGGACGCCATCAGCAGGTTCGTCTCTTTGGTTGCTGGCTGATCCTCGCTTCGCTTCGGGCCGCAACCGACCTCCGGCGCCCGGGGGCGCCTTTGGTCCGCTTCGCCGTGCTCGGGCGCACTGTTCTTCCTTCGTGTGCTCCTCACGAGTGCTTGCTTCGCGGCGCACTCGTTCCGGTGCTCCTTCGTGCAGAACAGCACGCGCACAGGCTTCGCGAGAACCTGGCGGTCGGTCCAGTTCACTCGGGTGATGTTCTGGTACCGCTGTGACCCGCGGGGAGGGTCGTAGCGGTACCGGAAGCCGGCGGCCGGGTCTTGGGGGACGCAAATACACCGTCAGCGACGCCGCGGCGGCCAAGACGGTGCATTTGCGTCCTCGGCATGGACGTGACCAGCAGACCGCGTGCCGCCTGCACGCCGCCGCCTCGTCGCGTCCTCATCTTCGCGCGCCCCACGCGAGCCGCGGCAGACGCCCCAGCCCGACGGGACGATGCACGGGGCCCGGACGCGGCAGCGCCGCCCGGAGGGGCGGCGCTGAGGCAGGCGGGTGCAGCCAGTGGCGCGAGCTGTGGGCTCGCGAGGCGCTCAGCTGGCGGCGGCGGTGCGGGCTTGGCGCTGACGGGCCAGCCATTGCTTGCGCATCTTGCGGCGCTCCTCCTCGGAGGTACCGCCCCAGATGCCCGACTCCTGGTTGGTGGCCAGAGCAAACTCAAGGCACTGCGGCTGGGCCTCGCACATCCGGCAGACAGCCTTGGCGGCGTCGATCTGCTCGATGGCCGGGCCAGTGGTGCCGATGGGGAAGAACAGATCTGGGTCGGTGTCGCGGCACGCGGCGCGCTCGCGCCAATCCTCGATGTCCCAATCGATTGAACGATGCCAGGTGAGTGTCATTGGAAGGGGGCCTCCGAGCCGGTAGGAGAGAGTGGGGCTTGTGAAATGCTTCACATGAGCCCCCCGACCCATGTCACTGCGATTACCTGGGCGAGCCCAGTTGTAGAAGGAGTCGACCGCCCGCAGTACCGCCTCAACATCGCGCCGTTGCGCTGTGGGTGCAGCCCGTGTTTCGGGCGGAAGAAACTTCCGGAACCGGAGGGTAAACGGATCTGCCCTTGTGTGCAAGGGCCTCAGCCAAGTTTTTTGTGCACCGAAACGTTGACAGCAGGTGACGGGAGGGGGTTGGCGCGTGCAACGCGGGCTCGACGCGGCGAGGATCTCGGGTCATGAACGCTCTCGGTCAGCCGTTCGTCGTGGCCCACCGCGGCGGCGGTCACCCCTCCACCCTGCGACGCGAGGCGGGCTCCGGGCTGCGTGAGAACACGCTCGCGGCGTTCGCCGCGGCCGCTCGACTCGGCGCTCGCGCGGTCGAGATGGATGCACGATGCACTGCGGATGGTGTCGTGGTCATCCACCACGATGCGAAGGTCGCCGGGCTGGGCGACGTCTGTGCGCTTGCCTCGGAGGCACTCCCGGGCTGGATACCGACGCTGGCCGACGCCCTCGATGCGTGCGAGGCGACCGGCATCGGTGTCGTCGTCGAACTGAAGGACCTCCCGCGCGAACCCGGACACGACCCCGCGTGGCCCATCGCCGGTCTCGTCGCCGCGGCACTGGCGGACCGTCTCGGTGCGCGTCCAGGCGCGGACGTGCTCGTGTCGTCCTTCGCCCTGGACGCGATCCGAACAGTCCGCGCCTCGCAGCCCGCCGTGCCAATCGCCTGGCTCACGATGCCCGGATACGACCAGCACCGGGCGCTCGCGACGGCCGCAGAGCTCGGCTGCGCTGCTCTGCACGCCCACGAGTCAGCCGTGACGGAGGCGCTCATCTTCGAGGCCCACGAGCGCGGCGTGCGCGTCGACCCGTGGACGGTCAACGATCCGGCACGGCTTGCTCAGCTCGTGGCGTGGGGTGCCGACGGGCTCATCACCGACGACGTGGAGGGCACCCTGGCGGCGATCGAGCGGTCGCGCTGAGTCGGACGCACCACCCGGAGCGGCGGCCATAGTGCCCGTGTCGGGCGCTTCTCGCGGCCGACGGCCGACGGTCGCGGGTGCGAGAAGGTCGGGGCGAGCACGGCGACTCCGCTGGCACGGGTTGCGGCTGC
>JAYUDU010000308.1:0-27803 GCA_043739605.1 Acidimicrobiales bacterium
CGCCGATGCTGTGGCCGCAGAACAGGGCGAGCTGCTTGAGGCAGGCGCAGACATGAGCGACTCCATCCGCGACACCGCTACTCGCACGCTCACCCACAACCTGCGCCGCCAGGGCGGCATCTTGTCCCGCGCCGCCAGCACCGTCGGCGGAGCGCTCACCGACCCGGTGAAGGTCGTCGGCGGCGTCGTCAGCCAGGTCCGCTCCACCGTCGATACCGCATCTGGGGGCCGCACCATCGACGCCAACGCGCCGTTGTGGAAGCACCGCTCCCGCCGCCGTCATCTCGAGGTGTTGCGGGTCTGTCTGCCAGACGCCAAGGCCGCAGCCAAAGCGATGGGCGGCTCCATCAACGATCTCTTCGTGTGCGGCGCGGCGATGGCGGCGTTCAGCTACCACGCAGAGCGCAACGTCGCCGTGGAGGCCATCACCATGACGTTCGTGGTGAGCACTCGAACCGATAAGGCGATGGGCGGCAACTCGTTCACGCCGGTGCCGTTGCAGGTGCCCTTTGGCGAGGTCCGCTCGGCGGAGGCGCGCTTCCACCAGCTGCGTGACCTCATGGCGGAGCGCCGCGACAGCCTCGGCACCGGCCGCAACGCCATGAGCACCGTGGCCGGTCTCGCCAACCTGCTGCCGACGTCGGTCACCACCAGGGTCGCCCGCCAACAGGCCGCCAAGATCGACTTCGCCACGTCCAACCTGCGGGGCGCACCGTTTCCGACGTTCATGGCCGGTGGCGAGGTTCTCTCCGGCATTCCCATGGGCCCAGTGGCGGGGACAGCCGCCAACCTCACGACCATCAGTCAGAACGGCTGGCTCGACATGGGCCTTGTCATCGACCCCACCGCGGTCACCGACCCCGCCGGCCTGGCCCGCAACCTCGCAGACGCATACACGGCGCTGCTCGCCGCGGGCGGCGTCGTCGGTTGACGCCGCGGGCGGGGCTTCGTACGTTGCCGATGTGAGCGAACCCCTGATCCTCGACTCGTTGCGGCGCCGGATGCGGGCACTCCGCTCGCTGTATGACCAAGCCGTCGGCTCCATGGGACTCGAGCACGTGAACCACATCGAACGCGACGGTGTGCTGCCCATCGCCTTCTCGTTGTTCCACATCACCAACATGATCGACACGTCGATGATGTTGCTCAACGGCGAGGCGCCGCTGTGGAACGACGCGTGGCAAGCCCGCCTCCAGATGGGCATCGCCGATCACGGCAAGCATCGCACCGTCGAGGAGATGGACGACCAGCAGATCGGCGACTACGGCGCCTTCATCGAGTACATGACGGCGGTGTTCGACCGGGTGGAGGCGTACCTGGCGACGCTTCGGGTGGAGGAGCTGACGCGCGTCATCTTCACGCACCCGTTCCCGCCGCAGATCGCCACCACCTACAGCGCCAGGGTTGCCGGCCCAGAGGGCATCACCGTGCTGGACGGCATCGAGTGCTGGATCTACCAGCACGGCCTTCGCCACATGGGCGAGATCGAACTGGCACGTGGTCTCGTCGGCCTCGGCGGCATGACCTCGTAGTCCGCTTCGGAGGCCTCGTTACAGCCGGCGCCGCCGCCTGCTGGCGAACGCGACGCCGAGTGCGACGATGGCGCCGAATGCCGCGAGCGCCGCGGGTTGGCCGACCTCGGGAACGCCGGGTGCCGGCGGGGTGACCTCTGGCCCACCGTCGGGGTCGCGGATGTACACGGGCGCGAGACCAGGGGCGGGCGATGGCGCGTACTCGCTCGTCGTGACGAGGCTGCCGCCGGCCCTGCTGTACGCGATGCCTTCGCCCTGGCCTTGGGGCGCCAACGTGAGACGGCGCACGGGCGCCGTCGGTGCCATCGCCGCGGCGACCGTCTGGCCCGGCGCGATCCTCCACTCGTAGGCATCGCTGTAGGTGCGGACGACCACCCGGTCTCCGGCGGGACCGATGTCGCCTCCGGTGGCTGCGAGGCTGGCGCCCCCGATGGCTGTGGCGCCGGGCGGCTCTGTCGGTTGCTCGCCGGCCGAATAGAGCGATGAGAACGCCATCGTCGCGGCCTTGCGCAGCACCGATGGGCCAGTCGTTGACAATGGCATGTCTGCCGCGTACAGGGCGCTGTCGCCGGTGTAGCTCTTTGTGACGACGTAGAGACGGCCGTCGCGGGGATCGATGAGCAGGGTCTCGCAGTCGTGCGGGCCGTCCTCGTAGGTCAGGTCGAAGCGTTGCCATGAGAGGTCTGTGACGCCGGGCGTGAGCGACGTCGGCTCGTCGACTCGGTACACCTGGATGCCCGGCCGGTTGGCGTTGTTGTCGCCGTGGTCGCCCATCCACAGCGACATGACGCCGCGGGAATCAGGGCCCCGCGCGATGTCTTCCCAATCCGATGCACCGGCGCCTGGCAGTCGGTACTCCGCCGGGACGGTGCAGTCGCGTCGAAACGCGAAGAACCGGGCAATGTCGCCCGAGTCGTTGTGGGTCCAGAACCAGTCGTCGCTCGAAGAGCTCGCCACGACGCCGCTGGACTCCGTGACGCGGGCATCGCTCATCGTGCACAGGAGTCGGCTGGGGGCGTACGCGCCCGCAGGCGAGATGACCATCGCCGTGGCGCCGACGGCTGCACTCGCGGCCAGGAGCAGTCGTCGCTTCACCCATCAGGGTTCGACCTCCCTGCGCCCAGTTCCTGCCATCGACTGCGGCGGCCCGCGTGCACCCCGCGTCGTCGGCGCTGCCGATACGGCTGCGGCACCACGGCCTCGAGGAGAAGCGGAGGACGAGGAGCGGTCAGGCGCCGAGCAGCGGCCGCTGGCCCTCGTTCCAGCCGAGAGCCGCCTCCAGCTGGGAAGCGACGCGGATCAGGACGTCCTCCGCGAAGTGGCGGGCCACCAGCTGCACGCCGACAGGGAGCCCGTCGTCGATGTGCACGGGAAGCGATATCGCCGGTTGGCCGCTGATGTTGAACGGCACCGTGAAGCCGACGAGGTCGCCGGCGCGGGTGATGCCATGCAGCGGGTCGTCCGGTGTGGCGGCGAGGTCGCCGAGCAGCGGGGGCGGCTCTGAGATGGTCGGCGTGAGGAGCAGGTCGAAGCCGTTCCACCATGAGGTGATCGAGCGGCCCGCGGCGCGCACTCCCTCCAGCGCCCGCAGGTAGTCGCGAGCGGAGGTCGCCCGCCCCATCTCGGCGAGGATCCACGTGCCGGCCTCGAAGCCGGACGGGTCGAGCGGCTGACCGGTCCACTCGCTCAGCTCGTCGAGCTCGCGGGCCACCCAGCTGGTGAGGCACGTGATGAAGCCGAGCTGGGTCCGTTCGTCGTCCAACTGCCGGCACTCGTCAACGACGATCTCGTGCCCTGCGGCGGCAAGCGCGGCCGCGGCCCGGTCGACGGCGGCGACGCAGGCGGGGTGGCTCGGGCCGGCGCCGTTGGTGCGGGCGGTGCGCACCCCGATGCGGAGCCGGCCGGGGTCGGCGCCGACCTCATCGCGGTAGGGGCGAAGCGGCGGAGGGCCGCTGGAGACGTCGTCGCCCATCGGGCCTGCACCATGCACCGCGTCGAGCAAGCCGGCGACGTCACGCGTGCTGCGAAGCACCGCGAAACGTCGGACCAGCCCGGCCCATGGCTCCGCCTCGTCTGGCCCGGTCGAGATGCGGCCGCGCGTCGGCATGAGCCCGACGAGCCCGCACTCGGAGGCGGGGATGCGAATGCTGCCGCCGCCATCGCCCGCGTGGCCGACGGGGACCAGGCCTGCAGCCACCGCGGCCGCCGACCCACCGCTGGAGCCGCCGGTGGAGTGCGCAGGGTTCCACGGGTTTCGGGTCGGGCCCTTCGCCGCCGGCTCCGTGGTCGTGACGAGGCCAAGCTCCGGCGTGTTCGTCTTGCCCACGACGACGAGGCCCGCGGCCTCGAAGCGCTCGATCAGCCACGACGACCTCGGCGCGATGAAGCCGTGATCCTCCAAGAACCTGGTGCCGGCGTGGAAGGGGGCGCCCTCAAGCCAGCCGTCGAGGTCCTTCACCACCATCGGCACACCCGCGAACGGGGCGTTGGGATCGACGCTGGTCAGGGCCCGGGTCGCCCGGTCGGAGAGGTCGTGGATGACCGCGTTCAGGCTTGGGTTCACCGCATCGATGCGGGCGAGCGCGGCCTCGACGAGCTGGTTCGGTCCGACCTGGCCGGTGCGGATGAGCTCGGCCTGGCCGGTGGCGTCGAGGGAGGCAATGTCGTCCGTCATGCGCGCAACGTACCTACTTCTTGAGGCGGCGACTGCCTGCGTGCCAGTCCTCCTCTTTCACCGTCTCGCTTCCATCCTGCTCGACGCCCCACGCCTTCAATCGGGGCACCTCGCGGAGGCTGCGCTTCATCTCGGCGAACCCCGGGAACGTAGCGAGGCCGATGACGTGGTCCCACAGCTTGAGGGCGTCCTCGTCGTCTGGCACCCTGCTGATGACCGGCCCGAAGAAGGCGGTGCCCGTGGGCGGGGCAAACTGGAGGATCGGGGTGCCGACGTCCTTGCCGGTCAGCGCCAGAGCCTCGTTCGACTCGGCGAGGATGGCTTCGTCCCAGCCGGTGTCCTCGAGCGCGTCGATGACATCGAGCGGCAGCGCGGCGGCGCCAACCGCGGTGGCGAGGAGCTCCTTCGGATCTTCCAGCAGCCGCTTGGCGATGTTGCCGCTTCGGTGCTCCCAGATCTCGGCGCCCATGGCCTCATAGAGCGGCCCGACGGCGACGGCCCCATGGTCGGCCCGCGCCTTGGCGCACACTCGCAGCAGCTTGAGGCCGGCGGTGTGGCCAGCCTCGTACTCCGGCGGGAAGTGGGAGTCGTAGTCGATGTGTGCGTTGATCTGTCGAAGCGAGATGAACCGCCATTCGACCACGTAGTCGCGCTGGCGGGCGACGCTTCGCACCCATTGACTGGTGAGCCACGCAAAGGGGCACACGGGGTCGAACCAGAACCGGAGGTCAGTGTCGCTCACGTATGTGAGCGTGTCACTCCAGCGGCGACTGTGCTCGCCGCCCGACCCCGCCCATGTAGGCGCGCACCGCATCGCGCTGCTCTGGCTCGGTGAAGGCCCACTGCTGGTGGTCGGCATCGCCCCAACCGGCAGCCATCGCAGGGTTCGTGCGGCCGAGCGCCGAGGTCAGAGCACGTGTCATCGCGAGCGGTCCGGCGGGGATGGCGACCAGCTGCGCGACGCACGTCTCCAGCGCCTCGTCGAGCTGTGCGCGCGGTACCATGCGCTGGGCGAACCCGCTGCGCAACAGCTCGTCGGCGAGCACTGGTCGACACGTCATCACCCAGTCGCGGGCGAGCGGCAGGCCGACCTCGCGGACGAGGAGCGGGATGCCCGCCCACGTCAAGGGGATACCGATGGCCAGCTCTGGGATGCGAACGACGGTGTCGTCTGCGGCGACCCTGATGTCGCACGCGGCGGCGAGGAGCGCCGCGCCACCGATGACGTGGCCGTGCAGGCCGGCGACCGTCGCCTGAGGGATGCGATCGAACTGTTCCAAGAGTCGCTGCCATGTTCCCGTCAGGTGGCGACGAGTGGCCCAGTCGCCTTCCACCGGAGGGTAGGCGGTGTTCTTGAGATCGGCGCCGGCGGAGAACGCTCGCCCGTTGCCGCTGAGGACCAGCACACGAACGTCGGGCCGATCCTCCAGCTCGTGCAGCAGCCCGGCGAGCCGACGCCGCACCGCGTCGTTCAATGCGTTCAGCTGGTCAGGTCGGTCGAGGGTCACCCGCACGACGGGTCCCTCGAAGGTGATGCTCGGTCCGTCCGCCGTCCTGTCGTCGAGATCTGCCATGGGCGCATCCTCCCCGAACGCGACGGTGGCGCGCTGTTCCCCATTGGCGCGCCCCTCTTGAGGGCGGCAGCCGGGTTCCCGAGATGCATTCGTCATCTGCGCGGCATGGTTTCCCAGCCCAGCCCAGCCCAGCCCAGCCCAGCCCAGCCCGGCCCGGCTCGTCCACGCCACGGCGAGCGGGCTGCCGACTCGCCTGGCTCACCTGTTCGGTGGGCCAGGCGGGCGGCCTGCGTCAGCTGGCCGTGGTCGGCGTGACCGCCGGGGCGGCGGCGGGCGGCGGGCCGCCTTGGTGGTCGTCAGCGCTGTGGACCTTGTCGGCCTGCTCTGCGACCCTGGCGGCGACTGCAGCCTTCTTCGTTGTGGCCTCGGCGGCCGTCATCCGTCCGTCGGTGACCGCCTGGTCGATGTGCTTGTTCTCAGCAGCGGTCAACGCGTCGAGCAGTTGCTGGCGGGTCTTGCCGTGCGCCTCGGTGACCTGGGCGAGGGATTTGCCGGCCAGCTCGGTGTGGAGCACCTGGGGCTCGATCCCGAGCAGTGTGGCAGTCGTCTCGATCGGGCCATCGGGCCTGCCGTGACCCATGCCCGGACCGCCGCCACCGATCGGGCCGGCCGCCTTGAGCGCGGCCACCACCTTGTCCTTCTGCGCGGCGGTGAGCGTGCCATCGGTGACGAGCGGCGCCAGCGCATCTTCAAGGCGCTTGCCGGGGTCGGGGCGGTTCTGTGCACCGCTCGTGGAAGCCGTGCCGGAGGCGGGAGCGGCGGTCGTAGAGGTGCCTGCTGTGCCTTGAGCGAACGCGCCGGTGGCGGCGACCCCGCTGCCGAGTGCCCCGAGTCCGAGGGCGGCGGTGATGATGAGCTTGCGCATGTGTCTTCCTCCTTGGAAGGCCGGCGGAGCCGGGCGAGCCGATGCGAGGTGCACTGGTTCGGTGATGGGCACGATGCGCTTGGCGCACAAGGCGAAGGTGAAGGTCTCCTCCGCATCCTCGGGGACCTTCCTCCGAAGTTCCGCAGGAACGCGGCTGCCCTGCCAAGATGCGGCCCGCTCGAGGCGCACGCGACCGTCGCGGCGCCGTCGCCCTTCCCAGGAGGCCACTGCCAATGCCCACCAACGCCGAGAACGCCTACGAGTCCATGCTCGCGACCAAGGGTCGCGACGAGGGCATCGGCGAGTGGTTCGACGTCACCCAGGAGCTCGTCAACTCCTTCGCCGACACCACCCACGACCACCAGTTCATCCACGTCGACCCAGAGCGGGCCAAGGGCACGCCGTTCGGCGGCACCATCGCCCACGGATTCTTGACGCTCTCGATGATGACGCACCTCATCGGTTCGCTGCCGCGTGACGAGAACCCGCCGAAGATGGAGGGCATCATGATGGGCGTCAACTACGGCTTCGACAAGGTGCGCTTCGTCAGCCCGGTGAAGGTCGGCTCGAAGATCCGCGCCGGCAGCGTCGTCGCCAACGTCGAGTTGAAGGGCAACGCAGTCCAGGTCACCCGCACCGTCACCATCTCCACCGACAACGACACCAAGCCCGCCGTCGTCGCCGACTGGATCACGCGCCTCTTCTTCTCGTAACTGCACGCCTCGCTGGCCGGCGTCCCTCTCGGGGTCCGCCGGCCCGCCCGGTGGTCGCGGTCGGCCTCAGCCCGGCGCCGCCACCGGCGAGCCTTTGGTGCCGGCATCCGAGGTCAGCTGCTGGGTGGCCCGCCCCCAGGAGCCGCGGGTGACCGCGATCGCGGCCACCACCAGCGCCAACGTCCACGCAAGGGCTGCGAAAGCCAGGGTTCCATGGCCCCGGATCCACCCCATGGAGCGCAAGGGCACCCACTTGTCGGGGGTCTCAGCGCGACGTGAGGCCTCCTATGGTGATCCGCCATGACGCTTCCCCCGGCTTCGGCCACCACCACTGCCGTCGTCACCGGCTCATCGTCGGGGATCGGGACCGATCTGGCCCGCGTGCTCGCTGGTCGGGGCTACGGGGTCACGCTCGTGGCGCGCCGCGTTGACCGGCTGGAGGCGCTCGCCGAGGAGCTTCGTCGTTCCCACGGGGTGCGGGTCGAGGTCGTTGCTGGCGACCTCGCCGACCCGAGTGCCAGGGCCGCGCTGGTCGAGGCCGTCGCGGCGCGCGGGCTGACCGTCGACATCCTCTGCAACAACGCGGGCCTCGGCGTCGGCGGCGATGTGGCCGACAGCTCCTCGGACCGCCTGGTCGGCATGGTCCGCACCAACGTCGAGGCCGTCGTCGACCTCACGGCGCGGTGGTTGCCTGGCATGGTTGAGCGGCGCCGAGGTGCCATCCTCAACGTCGCCTCGACCGCGGCATTCCAGCCGCTGCCGGGGACGACGACCTACGCCGCCACCAAGGCCTTCGTGCTGTCGTTCAGCGAGGGCCTCGCCGCCGAGGTGAAGGCCAGCGGAGTGACCGTCACGGCGCTGTGCCCCGGCCCGGTCAAGACCGAGTTCGGCGAGGCGGCCGGCCACGGCGACCTCTCAGACAAGGTGCCGGCTCGGCTGTGGACGACCAGCGAACAGGTCGCAAAGGCCGCCATCGACGGCATGGCGAAGGGCAAACGGGTCGTCATCCCGGGTGGCTTCAATGCTGTCGGCGCCGGGCTTGCGAAGATTGCTCCGCACGCGGTGCTGCTGCCCCTGGTGCGCAGGGCCAACCCACTCAGCTAGCGGGGGACCTGGGACCAGGGGAGGGCCTTGTCGACGCGGACGTCGCCGGGGAGGCCGAGGACGCGTTCGCCGAGGATGTTGCGCTGGATCTGGCTGGTGCCGCCCTCGATCGAGTTGGCGCGGGCCCGCAGGAACATCTTCCGGCTGGAGCCGGGAGGGCCCTCGAGGCCGATGGCGTCGCTGCGCTTCATGTCGTAGTCGAAGCCGACCTGGCCATCCATGCCGAGGATGTCGACGCACATGGCGTAGATCTGCTGGTTGACTTCGGCGTGAGCGACCTTGGCGATGGAGCCCTCGGGGCCGGGGTTGCCGACGCGGCGGTTCTGGCCGGCGCGGATGTTGGTGAGGCGGAGCACCTCAGCCTTGATCCACAGGTGCATCAGCGCGTCCTTCTGGACGACGTCGACGTGGCCGGTGCGCTCGACTTTGGCCTTGTACAGGCGGACGGCCTCAGCGATCGGGCCGGACCCGGCGGGGCGTACCTGGCCGGATCCGCCGCCGCCGATGGTGGTGCGCTCGTTCATGAGGGTGGTCATGGAGACCGCCCAGCCCTGGCCGACGTCGCCGATTCGATCGCCGTCGGGGATGCGCACGTCCGTGAGGTACACCTCGTTGAACTCGGCCTCGCCGGTGATTTGGCGGAGCGGCCGGACCTCGACGCCCGGCGCGTGCATGTCGACCGCGAAGTACGTCATGCCGCGGTGCTTGACCTGCTCTGGGTCGGTCCGGGTGACGAGCATGCCCTTGTCGGCGAGGTGGGCCATGGTGTTCCAGACCTTCTGGCCGTTGACGAGCCACTCCTCACCGTCCTTGACCGCTTTGCAGGCGAGGCTGGCGAGGTCGGACCCGGCGCCGGGCTCTGAGAACAGCTGGCACCACGCCTCCTCGCCCGTGAACATGGGGCGCAGCAGCCGCGTGCGCTGCTCGTCGGTGCCGTGGGTGGCGATGGTCGGGCCGGCGAGGGAGAGGCCGAAGAAGCTGGTCGGTTCCGGGTTCGGGCCGCCCGCCGCGTTGAGCTGGCGGTTGATCATGATCTGCAGCTTCGGCGCGACGCCGAGGCCGCCGAACCCCTTCGGAAACGTGACCCAGGCCAGGCCGGCGTCGTACTGGTAGCCGCGGAACTCGCGCGGCGGCATGCCCTTGGGTGGATGGGCGGCAAGGAGGCTGTCGATCGCGTCCTGGACGAGCCGCTCGTCTGCGGTCAGCTCTGTGTCGTTGTCGGCCATGCCGCACCGTATCCGCGCCGGCGGACCTGAACACGGGTCAGGGCGTGACGCCAACTACGAGAGGCCCGGCAACCCCTCGATGTCGGCGTCCAGCTCGACGCCGAGGCTGTTCAGCGTGAAGGCGACGAGGTGGTACTGCCCGACGACCATGCAGATCTCGATCATCCCCTTGGCCTCGTATCGGGGCACGAGGCTCGCCCAGGTCGCGTCGCTGATCATGTAATCGACGTGCAGCTCATCGGCGGCCCGGATGAGCGCCGCGTCCTCGGCGGACCAGCCGGCCTGGTCGATCGGTTTGGTCAGCATGAGGATCTCGTCGTCGCTCAGCCCGCAGGCCTTGCCGATGACGACGTGCTGACCCCACTCGTAGTCGGCGCCGCAGAGGAAGCCGGTGCGAAGGATGAGCAGCTCGCGGTCGCGGCCGGACAGCACGCCCCCGTAGAGGAGGACGCCACCGAAGTCTGACCACTTCTTGAGCAGCTTCGGGTGGTGGGCGAGCGTGGCGAAGATGCCCATGTCTGGCCCGTCGGGCGAGCGGCGGAACGTCGCGAGGAGTGCCTCCGTGCGCTCGTCGCGGTCGGCGGGGGCGAGCGGCGGGATGCGTGCGGTCACGACCGCGACCGTACGCCGATCAGCGCCTCAGTCGCGGCTCAGCGGGGCAGGCGGAGGGAGTAGCCGACGCCGCGGACGGTGTGGATGAGGTTGGGCTCGACATCGTCGACCTTGTGGCGCAGGTAGCTGATGTAGGTCTCAAGCACGCTGGCGTTGGAGGCGAACGTGTACTCCCACACATGCTCGAGGATCTGCTCTCGGGTCAGCACCCGCTTGGCGTTGGACAGCAGGTAGTGCAGCAGCTTGTACTCGGTGGGGGTCAGCTCGATCAGCTTCCCGTGGCGCCATACGTCGCGGGTGTCTTCGTCAAGCTCAAGGTCGGCGAACGAGAGCTTGCGGTCACCGGGACCCACACCAGACGACCGTCGCAGCACCGCCTTCACCCGCTCGACCAGCTCCTCGATGCTGAAGGGCTTGGTGACGTAGTCGTCGCTCCCCAGCCGGAGCCCCTCGACCTTGTCCTGGGTGGCATCGCGGGCGGTGAGGAAGATGATCGGCACCCGGGTGCCGGCACCCTCGTTCTGGCGGATTCGCTTGGCGACCTCGAAGCCGTCGAGATCGGGCAGCATCACATCGAGGATCATGAGGTCGGGTCTGTGGGCCTGCGCGGCGGCGAGCCCGGCGCGGCCGCTGGCCTGGCGCTCCACGTCGAAGCCGTTGAAGCCCAGCGCCATCGCGAGCAGCTCGGTGATGTGCTCCTCGTCATCGACGACGAGCACCCTCGGCTTGGGGCGCCCCGCATCGCTCACGGCGGGCACGATAACGGTTCTGCGCAACTTCCCAGGAACATCGGCACTCGTTCAGAGCCGCCGCCGCCACGATGGCGACATGACCTCGATGGCACCTGGGAAGATCTCCTGACGATGAACCTCCGCGTGCGCTTGGTCGTGGCGCTGCTCGCGCTCCTTGCCATCGGACTCGTGCTGTTCGGCGCCGCGACGTCGCTGCTCTCGGACCAGGCTCAGCGGGACCGCCTGGACGACCAGGTGCGTGACGCCATCCCCTCGGCGACCCAGCAACTGCGGTTCGCGGCCGGCCTCGGCCCCGATGGTGGATTCGGACCACCCCATTCGCCCTCCGACGAAGCAGAAGGGGGTTCGTCGGCACCTGGTCGTCGGGATGGGGGACGCGCGCCTTCGTCTGCGCTGGCCCCCGGTTCCTACCTGCAGCTGCGCGACCGAGGCGGGGTCGTCCTGTCCACGCTCCAGGTGAGCGGTGAAGCATCTTCGGCCAAGCCCCAGCTGCCCCTTGGCCTCGACGCGCCGCCCCACACCGTCCGGTTGCTCGAGGTGGGCTCTGTGGGTGGTCGCGTCGGTCGGTGGCGCGCCGCGGTGTCGCAGAACGATCGCAACGGTGAGGTGACCGTCGTCGCGGTGCCGCTCACCGAAGTCGATGCGGCCCGCACCCGCCTCATCTTGCTGGAGGGCTTCGGTGGTTTCATCCTGCTCGCAGTGCTGGGCGGTGGCTCGTGGCTCATTCTGCGCCGGGGGCTGCGACCGCTCGAGGAGATGGCGGAGACCGCCGGTGGCATCACCGCCGGCGACCTGTCGACGCGGGTCTCGCCCGCTGATGGCCGGAGCGAGGTCGGCCAGCTCGGGCTTGCGCTCAACACCATGCTCGGCGAGATCGAGCAGGCGTTCCTTGAGCGCGACGAGACCGAACGTCGCCTGCGGCAGTTCCTCGCCGACGCCTCCCACGAGCTGCGCACGCCCCTCACCAGCATCCAAGGCTTCGCAGAGATGTTCCGACTCGGCGCTGACAGCGAGCACGTGGATCGGGACGTCATCATGCGCCGCATCGAAGAGGAATCCGCCCGGATGCGGACGCTCGTCGAGGATCTGTTGCTGCTGGCTCGGCTCGACCAGACCCGTCCAGCCGAGCGCACCCCCGTCGATCTCTCTGTCCTCGCCGCTGATGCATGCAGCGATGCGGTCGCGTCCGCCCCCGGTCGGCCGGTCAGCCTCGACGCGCCGGAGCCGGTCGTGGTTCTGGGCGACCGCGACCACCTGCGCCAAGCGGTCGCCAACCTCGTCGCCAATGCGGTGCGCCATACGCCGGAGGGCGGCGCGATCGAGCTCCGCTCCCATCTCGTGGACGGACGGGCGCGCCTGGAGGTGCGCGACCACGGGCCTGGCCTCAGCGAGGACGCGCTGGCTCACGTGTTCGACCGGTTCTGGCAGGCCGACGCCGCGCGCGTGGGTCACGGCGCCGGTCTCGGACTTGCGATCGTGGCGGGCATCGCTCACGAGCATGCCGGCAGTGCCACCGCCACCAACGCAGACGGCGGCGGCGCGCGCTTCACGATCGAGCTCCCGGTGGCCCGCTGACGCCCGGCGTTCCCTTGCGCATGGGGCCGGCATTGCGCACACCGGCCACCGACGCCGACCCCCAGACGCGCCTCCTCTGCTTCCTCGTCCGCTTGCCGTAAGCGGCGGTTCGCCCCGCCGCGTCTGCCGTCGCTAGCGTTGGAGACCGTGTCTGCACTCGTGGCCGAGGTCTTCGGCGTCGGCGCCGCGTATTGGAACACGACCATCGTCAAGGTGCTGGCCACCCTGATCATCGTGCCGACCGGCGCGCTCATCCTTGGCTACGTGTTCCTGCTGAAGATGATGTCGTTCATGCAGAGCCGGCTCGGCCCGATGGAGTCGGGTCCCGGCGGGTCGCTACAACTCGTCGGCGATGGCATCAAGTTCCTCCAGAAGGAGGACATCTTCCCCGACAACGCCGATCGGCCCGTCTTCGCCTTCGCGCCGATGGTCGTGCTGGCCAGCACGTTCCTCATGTTCATGGTGGTGCCCGCCGGCCCAGACCTCGTCATCGCCAAATTTGACACCGGCATCTTCTTCGCCCTCGCCGTCAGCTCCCTCTCGGTGCTCGGCGTGCTCATGGCCGGTTGGTCAAGCGCAAACAAGTACTCGCTCATCGGTGGGCTGCGAGCCGCAGGCCAGCTCATCGCGTACGAGCTACCCATCGTGCTGGCCGTCGTCGGTGTCGTCATCCAGGCCGGTTCGATGAACCTGGGGACCATCGTTGATGTCCAGCGCCACTTCAAGGTGTTCGGCACCAACCTTGGCGGCGTCCCTTTCCTCATTCCGCAGTTCGTGGGCTTTGTGATCTTCCTCATCGGCGCCCAGGCGGAGCTGAACCAGACGCCGTTCGACATGCCGGTGGCGGAGTCAGAGCTGGTCGCCGGTCACATGACCGAGTACACCGGCTTCCGGTTCCTCATCTTCTTCCTGTCGGAGTTCGGCACCGCGTTCGCCTACGCGGCGCTGGCGGCCACGCTGTTCCTCGGCGGCTGGTACGTGCCGGGCCTCGGAAACATCGGTGGCTTCATCGGCAACGTCATCGGCATCGGGGTGCTGCTCGCCAAGATGATGTTCATCTCGTTCTTCATCTTCTGGTTCCGGTTCAGCTACCCCCGCCTCCGTGAGGACCAGCTGCAGGCGCTGGCCTGGAAGTTTCTCATCCCCGCTTCGCTCGTCAACATCTTGGTGACTGCTGTCATCAAGGTCCTGGTCTAGGAGGCCCGCCATGCCCATGCTCGGCTTGTTGAAGGGCCTCGCCGTCACGGCGAAGGAGCTCAAGGAGACGCTCACCAAGGGCGCCGTCACCGTGCAGTACCCGCACGAGCGCGAGGAGATCGCTCCCCGGGCCCGCGGCGTCATCACGTTGAAAGAGGAGAACTGCACGGTCTGCATGCTGTGCGTGCGGTCGTGCCCCGACTGGTGCATCTACATCGAGGGTCACAAGGACATGAAGCCGGCCAAACGAGCCGGCGGCAAGCCCACCACCGGCTCGTTCCTCGACCGCTTCGACATCGACTACTCGCTGTGCATGTACTGCGGCATCTGCGTCGAGGTGTGCCCATTCGATGCCATCCACTGGAGCCCGGAGTACGAGTACTCAGAGGTCTCCATCGACAAGCTCATGCACGACATGGAGCGCCTCGGCGAGTGGGAGCAGACCGTCCCGGTCCAGCCCGACTACGAAAAGGGCGCTGAGGTCAAGAAGAAGAAGTAGCGCCCGTTACCAGGGGACGGGGGCGTAGTCCTTCAGGAACTGGCCCCAGACGTGGGTGCCGGTGTTGGCGCCGGCGATGATGGGGTCGACGATGCGCGCCGCGCCGTCGACGATGTCGAGGGGTGGGTGGAAGCGCTCTTGTGCGGTCTTGCGCTCGGCGATGTGCAGCGGGTCCTCGTCGCTGACCCAGCCGGTGTCGACGCTGTTCATGTGGATGCCGTCGGCGTGGTAGTCGGCCGCTGAGGTGCGGGTCATCATGTTCAGCGCCGCCTTGGCCATGTTGGTGTGCGGGTGCCGCGTCGTCTTGAACCGCCGGTAGAACTGGCCTTCGACGGCGGACACGTTGACGATGTGCTTGTCCCGCTCGGGCGTGCGCAGCATCAGCGGCTTGAGGCGGGCGTTCAGCACGAACGGGGCCACCGCGTTCACGAGCTGGGTCTCGAGCAGCTCGACCGACGACACCTCCGCCATGGTGAGCCGCCACGAGTTGGTGTCGCGCAGGTCGACCTGCTGGAGGTCCTGGTCGAGGCGACCGGCCGGGAACAGGTGCGGGCGGGGGGTGGCGTCGTCGGCCAGCAGGGCGACCTGTGACAGCGCGGGCGCGTCGACCACCTCCGGCGCCTCCAGGATGTCGACCGCGCGCACGCCGTCGACGCCACCCAGGATCCCCCGATGAGCAGCCGTCAGCTCGGGCAGTGCGGCGGTCTCCAATTCCAGCATGTGGCGATAGAACTCGGGCGGGCGCCGCACCGTCTGGCACGCGTTGTTGACGATGAAGTCCAGCCGATCGCGTGTGGTGAGGAGGTGGTGGCACAGGGCCTCGACGCTCGGCGTGTGGCGGAGGTCGAGCCCGAACACCTCGAGCCGATGCCCCCACGCGGCGAAGTCCGGCTCGGCCGCGTACCGCTGCGCCGAGTCGCGCGGGAACCTCGTTGTGACGATGACCGAGGCACCCGCACGCAGCAGCTTGATGCACGCCTGGTAGCCGATCTTCACCCGGCCGCCGGTCACGAGCGCGACGCGCCCGGTGAGATCCGCCGTCTCCGACCGCTTGGCGAAGTTGAGCGCGGCGCACGTTGGGCAGAGCTGGTCGTAGAAGTGGTGGACGACCGTGTAGTCGACCTTGCAGATGTAGCAGTGGCGGTCCGCCGTCGGGCGACCTGCGGCTGCGGTCGGCTCGCCATCAGAGCTGTGTGCGAGCGGCGGGAACACGTTCGGGGTGGTGAACACCGGCTTCGCCCGGAGGGCGCGGATCCCGGTCTCGGTCAGCACCGCGTCGTCGCGCCGCGCCTTGGCGGCCCGCTCGGCGCGCTGGCGCGCCTTGGCCTGGCGGCGACGCTCGTCCGGATCGGGGTCAGCGACGCGGCTCGCCGCGCTCAGGAGGCGCTTGCGGTCGATGTCGTCGAGGCCGTCGAGGAGCGACCGATCGGTGACGACCGACTCCAGCAGCGTGGTCGCAGCGGCGAGCCGAGCGGAGAGGTCGTCCGGCACGCCCACAGGATGCCACCCCGCGAGGTCGTCGAACGAAGCGGGCGGGCAACTTGACCGCACGGTCAAGTACGGTCGACGGCGTGGCCGAAACCGGACCTGTTGGACACGCGCATGCGCACGAGCACGAGGCACCGCCGGTGGCGGCGCACGGGCCACGCCAGGAGCAGCAGCCCGCCCTGCCCGGCGTCGACGAGGTCGCCGACGGCATCCTCCGCCTCCAGCTGCCGATCTCGATGCCAGGACTCGGTCACGTCAACTGCTACGTGGTGCCCGACGGCGAGGGCTGCGCGGTGATCGACCCCGGGATGCCGGGCACCGACGCCTACGCGACCGTCGTCGCCAAGCTGGCGGAGTCTGGCTTCGAGCCCCGCCACGTCCACACCATTCTCATCACCCACAGCCACCCCGACCACTTCGGTGGGGCAGGGCGCCTGGCAGAGGAGTCGGGGGCGGACGTGGTCACCCACTCTGCGTTCAAGCTGTGGTGGAGCGAAGACCCCAACGACCCGTGCGAGCAGATCCACGACGTCGACCCCGACGACTGGCCAGAGGGCAACCCGTTCGACGGCCCCAACCCGTGGGGTGGTCCTCGCCACGAACGGCCGAAGGGCCTCGTCATGACGCCCCAGGACTTCATGCCGCCGCGTCCGACGCGCCGGCTCCGCGATGGCGACCGCATCACCCTCGGCGGCCGCGAGTGGCAGGCCATCCACACGCCCGGTCACACCCTCGACCACATGTGTCTTTTCGACGCCGAACATGGCACGTTCCTGTCGGGCGACCACGTGCTGCCGACCATCACCCCGCACATCTCCGGCATCGCCTCGGGCCGTGACCCACTCGCCGCGTTCACCGCCAGCCTCCACAAGGTCGCGGACCTGCCGGGCGTCCAGAAGGTCCTCCCGGCCCACGGCCTCGTCTTCGAGGACCTTGGCGGTCGCGTCGACGCCATCGTCGAGCACCACCACGAGCGGCTCGAGAAGGTCGTTGCCATCGGGAAGGCCCTTGGTCCGGTTGCCGTCGAGTCGTTCAGCCACGAGCTGTTCCGGCCGCAGGTGTGGGGTCCGATGGCCGACAGCGAGACCTACGCTCACCTCGAGCACCTTCGCCTGTCGGGCCGAGCCGAGCGCAGGGACGAGGGCGCCGTCGCTGTCTACGAGATGGTGTGACGACCTGGAGCTACTCGTAGCCGATTGCTGCGAGCACCTCGACGCCGGCGGCGCGGCGGGCCGGGAGCCACGAGCCGAGCAGGGCGGCGCCGGCGATGGCCGCAGCAGCCGTGGCCGGCGGCTGCCAGTGCACCTGGTAGATGAGGGGCAGGTTGGTGGCCTTGCCCACGGCTCGGATCGCGAAGACGTGGATGCCGAAGCCGAAGGCCATGCCCGCGGTCCCACTCACGAGACCGACGGCGACTGCCTCGGCGATGACCATGTCGCGCAGGCGCCTCCGGCTGGTGCCGAGGGCTCGGAGGATGCCGATCTCGCGGCGCCGCTCCACGACGGCGATGAGGAGTGCGTTCAGCACCGCCAGCACCGATGCGAGCACGATGACCCATTGCATTGCTACGAACGCCACTTGGGTCTTGGCCGCCGCCTTGGTGATGTTGGCGGCGAACTGTGCGCCGGTCACGACACCGACCGGGTAGGGCGCCTCTGCGGTGATGGCCAAAGCGGCGGCGCGCACCGCGGCGACGTCGGTGCCGGGGGCGAGGTCGAGATACCAGTCGCTGACGCCGGAATGGCCGAAGGTCTGCTTGAGCCACGCCGTCGAGACGACAGCGATCCCCGTCGGGCTCTTGAAGGCAGGGATGAGGTCAACCACCGGGAGCCGCACTGCGCCGCCGGGCGCCTGGATGGTGACCGTGTCGCCGATGTGGAACCCGCGGGGAACTGCGAGGGTGGTGCTGAGCACGATGCCCCGGCCTGCGAGCAGCGCGGGGCGCGCCGAAGACCGGATGCTCTCGTAGGAGTCGTCGTGGAGGCCCTCTTCGACACCTTGGACGAGCACGAGGTCCTCGCCGATGGTCACCGTTGCGAAGACCGAGCTGCGTACCGCGGTGACCCCAGGGACGGCGGCGAAGCGGGCTCGCCACGCCTCAGGTAGCAACCGAGTCGAGGACAGGGTGTTGCCGCTGGTGTCGGCATCGACGATGAGGCCGGTCTGCCGCATCGGTCCGAGTCGGGCGCTGATCGAGTCGGAGGTGCCCGCGACGAGGTGGCCTTGGGCGACGACCAACGAGCCGGCGAGAAGGAACGCCGACGACACCACCCACACCCTGCGGGGTGCGCCGGCGATGGCCGTTGCGGCCAGCGATCCGGCTGCTCCCAGGCGACCGGCCACGCGTGCGGTCGAGGCGGTGAGGTAGCCAAGCACGCCCCGAGCGAGCGTCGGGATGGCCACCATGATGAACGCGAAGCCAGCCATCGGCGATGCGCCGGGGCCGAAGAACAACAGCGCCATCGCTGCGACCAGCAGGCCAATGGCCGCGAGGAGGGGTCGCCGGTTGAGCTTGGCGTCCTCGTCGCCGCTCTCGAGCACGCCTTCTGGTCGCATCGACTCGACCGGGGGTACCGACACAGCGCGCCGACCCGGCCCGACGGCCGCCAGCATCGTCGCTCCCAGCCCTGCGACAACGCCGAGGGGCACCGCGGTCGGGGGCAGCACAAATCCCATGCGCACGCCGAACTGCGATGTGAAGAACGGCGGGAACAACCCAACGAGCGGTCGCGCGATGGCGATCCCGACGGCGATCCCGATCACCGACCCCGCCGACCCGAGGACGGCGGCCTCGGCCAGGAACGCGCCAAGCAGCTGGCGCCTTCGGCCCCCCATCGCCCGCATGGTGGCAAGTTCGCGGCGTCGTTCCAGTGCCGCCATCGACATGGTCGCATACACGAGGAAGCCGCCGACGGCGACCGCCATCGAAGCGGACAACGTCATGCCCTGTTGGAGGGTTGCGATGCTGGCACGCGCCTGGCGGGAACGCAGCCGCGTGTCGGCGACGACAGCCTGGCCCGCCACCGAGGTCCTGATCCGGGTCCGCAGGGCTGTGCGGTCGACGCGCGGGCCACCCTTCACGAGGACGCTGTCGAGGCGTCCGGGTCGGCCGGTGAGGGCCTGCGCACTTGCGATGTCGGTCACCGCGAACGACCCTTGGTTCACGCCCGACGCACTCGCCAGGTCCACGATCGCGGCGACGACGGCCGGGCGCGCCACCCCGCCGAACGTCACCCGCACCACGTCACCCTGATGGACGGCCAGGGCCTTGGCGAGGCCCGGGCCGACCAGGATCGGCACACCCCGAGTGTCGGTCAGGGCGGTGGAGATGAGCGCGTCGGTGAGGCGTCGAGTGGCCGGGGCATCGGCGGAGCCGAACGGTCCTGCCTTGAGCCCAGCGAGGCGACCATCGACACCGAACAGCAGGACGGCCTGGTCCCCGACCTGGGCGATCGCCCTGACCAGCGGCGCGGCGCTGGCCACCCCATCGACGGCGGCGACCCGGTCGGTGACGCTGCTGTCGAAGCCCCCATCCGATGCACCGGAGATCTCGACATCTGCGCCGCCGGTGAGGCCCGCGGTGGCTCGGTCGATGGACCCCGTCAGCGAGCCCACGAGACACGTGACCGCGACGACCAACGCAGAGCCGACCGCGACGCCGCACAGGCTGAGAACGGTCCGCCCCGGTGCTTCGCGCCACCGGCGCAGCTGCAACCTCGCCAGGCTGAGCATGGTCGTCACGGAGCCGTCGCTCCGGTGCTCAGGGCCACGTCGACTGTCGATCGCCTCAAGGCAAACCTCCCCGCTCTCACGTGTCTTGTCGACCAGGTGCTAACCGGTGGAGCACAAAGCGGTCAACTCGGTAGCGACGATCAGCCGCAGGTCACGGGGGTGTGCCGTCGAAGAGCGTGGCGGGGTCGGTGTGCACGCGCCACGTGTGGCGGGGGGGGCGACGAGGGCCACCTCGACGCCACTGCACCGGCGGGGTCATGTCGAGGACCGATGCCCCGGGGGCGTAGGCGCCCACCTCGATCTCGGCGACGGTCGCAACGTTGGGATCGAGGCCGCATCGGCGGACGACGTCGCTGTAGGTGTCGCCCAGCTCGTAGCGGAGCAGGTCGCCGATGATGGCAGGCAGCACCTCGGGATCTTGGAGGCACCACAGGTGGCCGCCGTCCTCGACGATCACCAACGGACCGCCGGCCGCGGCGAACGCGTCCTCGCCGACGGCGAGAGGTACGAGTCCGTCGCGGTCGCCGTGCACGACAATGGTGCGGACGCCGAGCGCACGCAAGCGGAGGAGGGTCTCGTGGCTAGACGGCGCGGTGACGATGGCGCCGCCGGGCGCGAGGAGCCGCCAAGGACGCCACGCCGTACGACCGATGCTGGCCCCGACGACCTTGGCCAGGACGCTGAGCTGGTGGAGGTCGGGTTGGCGGATGGTGGTGAGGGTGAAGTCGGCGATGGTCTCGACGGCCATCTTGATGCCGAAGCCCGGCACGGCAACTGCGTTGTGGATCCGCTTGTCCCATGCCTGGCCGGCGATCGCATCGACGAGGATGAGGCCGCACACCTGATCGGCCCGGTCGGCGGCGATCTCGGCGGCAATGCGTCCGCCCGTCGAGTGGCCCAGCAGGATGCACGGCCCAATGCCGATGGCGTCCATGGCGTCCCCGATGAAGCTCGCAGCGAAATCGATGCCGCCGACGGCGCGCGGCAGCGGCGAGCTGCGACCGTGGCCTGGGGTATCGATGGCGATGACCTTGAAACCCATCGAGACGAGACGGGACGCGGTCTGGGCGTACAGGGCACCCTCCGCGGTGAACCCGTTGATGACGACCAGCGGAACGCCCCATCCGGCCACGGCGAGGCCAGCGACGCGGCCCCCGGGAAGGACGACCTCGTGTCGGGCCAGCCTGACCTCGACGGTCTGTCCAGAACGGGCCGCGGGCCCTGTGGTCACCGGTTCCGCATCAGTGGCGACGGCCCTGGCATGCACGACTGCACATCGTTGTCACAGCAACGGTCTGATGGCAACCCAGGACCGCGGAATGTGCCTCTCGACCTATGGCGGTTGCGTGGTTCGCACGCATCTGTCCGAACCGCGGGCGCTCACGCCGACGACGCGGCCAGAGCCGCGGCGAGCAGGTCGAGGTCGGTGCGGTCGTGGCGAGAGGCCTGTTCGGCCCGCCCGTTGCGGAAGCCCACCCCCTCGGCGGCGAGTGCAGTCATGTGCACGGGTCGCCCGACCTGTTCGTCGTAGCCCGGGGTGCCGTCGGCTCTGAGCACGCGATGCGGGCTCGGGCAGTACCCGCAGGTGGCCATGTGCTTGGCGGCGTGCCTCGGACCGACGCCAGCCACGCGGCCCAAGTCTCCGTAGGAAACCCACGAACCTGCGGGGAGCGCCGCGAGGACTGCGTGCAGCAGATCGACGTCCATCGAGCGAGAGGCTAGGACCGCGCCCGGCCCGGTAGCGTCCAGTCCGAGAGGAGCAGCCGATGGACCCGACCGTGGTCGCCACCCCGTTCTACTTTGCGACGATGGAGCTCGAACGGCGCCATCTCCGGCGGCGCGCCGAGACGCTCGGGCCAAGCCCCGCCGACTACTCGCGCGACGACACCATCGCCAGCCTCAGCATGGGCGTCGCGTCGCTCCTCGTGCCCATCGTCTCCCATGGCCTGGTCCGTCACGTCGTCGTCGGCAAGGGCAAGCTGGCAAAGACCCTCATCGGCGTGGCTGCGGGCGCGGTCATGGTCACCACCGTCGCCGACCGCCTCGCGGGCCACAACGAGCCAGACCCGGCCCCCGCCGAGCGCCGGACCAGAGCCGTTCGCCGGTGGGCAAAGCACGTCGCTCGGGTCGCAGGTCCCGTCGCCGTCGGCACCGGCGTCGTTGCCATCACGGCGAACATCGGGGCCATCACGTCCGTCGATCGGATGTGGCGCAAGGGTCGGCATCGCGACCTCGGGTCTGGTCCGCTGCCATGGGCCATAGCGTTCGTCGGCTGGGACTTCATCTACTACCTGAACCACCGTTCCATGCATGAGATCCGTGGGATGTGGGCCATCCACGTCGTCCACCACTCCAGCGAGCGATACAACCTCTCGACCGCGTTGCGGCAGCCGGTTGCAGACGTGCTTGGGCTGTGGGTTCCGTATGGTCTGATGGCCCGCGTCGGCGTCCGCCCGAGCCTCATCCAGCTATCACGCGGCTGGAACCTCCTGTACCAGTACTGGATCCACACCGACACCATCCGTTCCCTTGGGCCGGCGGAGGAGATCTTCAACACTCCATCCCATCACCGAGTGCACCATGGTTCGAATGGCAAGTACATCGACCGCAACCACGGCGGCATCCTCATCATCTGGGACCGCCTGCTCGGCACGTTCCAGCGTGAAGAGGAGGATGTCATCTACGGACTCACGAAGAACATCGAGACGTTCAACCCGCTCCGGGTGGTCGCTCATGAGTACATTGACATGATCAGAGACGTCGCGCAATCGACGACATGGGGAGATCGGCTGTCGTACGTTCTCCGTGGCCCCGGTTGGGCCTATCGCAAGCGTGCGACGCGTGCTGCCGTCGGGCTCGACTGACGGCGCACTCCATTGGGGGCGGACCGGTAGCAAGACCCGTTGGCTAGCTAGGTGCGCTCGCCGACCCCCACCGGCTCCAGGGCGGCCCGCTCGTCCTCGGTGAAGAGGCGGGAGCGGATCATGAAGCGCACACCCTCAGGTGCTTCGAGCGAGAAGCCGGCGCCGCGGCCTCTGACGACATCGAGTGTCAGGTGGGTGTGCGCCCAATATTCGAACTGTGGGCCGCTCATGTGGAACGGAGCCCCCCCGACGTCGCCGAGGTCGACATCAGACGAGCCGATCTTGAACTCGCCGAGCGGGAAGCACATCGGGCTGGAGCCGTCACAGCAGCCGCCAGACTGGTGAAAGAGCACGGGGCCGTGCGCCTTCACCAGCTGGTCGATGAGCTCCAGCGCCTCCTGAGTCGCATCAACCCGGGAGGTCGCCATCTCTGCCCCGCCGCCTAAAAGAACCCGAGCTTGTCTGGCGAGTAGCTCACCAGAAGGTTCTTCGTCTGCTGGTAGTGGTCGAGCATCATCTTGTGGTTCTCGCGTCCGATCCCAGAGTTCTTGTAGCCACCGAACGAGGCGTGGGCCGGGTAGGCGTGATAGCAGTTCGTCCACACCCGTCCCGCCTGGATGCCCCTGCCCATGCGATAGCAGATGCCCGCATCACGGCTCCACACCCCAGAGCCGAGGCCGTAGAGGGTGTCATTGGCGATCCGCAGCGCGTCGGCCTCGTCCTCGAACGTCGTCACCGCGAGCACCGGACCGAAGATCTCCTCCTGGAAGATCCGCATGTCGTTGGTGCCCTTGAACACGGTCGGTTCCACGTAGTAGCCGCCCTCGTGGCCGGCGACCTCGCGCTGGTGGCCACCGGTGAGGACGACCGCACCCTCCTCCACGCCGATGGCGAGGTAGCTCAGGATCTTCTCAAGTTGATCGTTGCTGGCTTGGGCACCGATCATCGTCGCGGGATCAAGCGGATCGCCGGCAACGATGGCGTTCACCCGCTCCAATGCCCGCTCGATGAACGCGTCGTAGATCGATGCCTGGATCAGCGCACGCGATGGGCAGGTGCAGATCTCACCCTGGTTCAGGGCGAACATCGTGAATCCCTCGAGGCACTTGTCAAAGTACGCGTCATCGGCATCCATGACATCGGCGAAGAAGATGTTGGGGCTCTTGCCACCAAGCTCCAGCGTCACCGGGTTCAGGTTCTCCGACGCATATTGCATGATGAGGCGCCCAGTCGTGGTCTCACCGGTGAATGCCACCTTGGCAACTCGCGGGGATGACGCCAGCGGCTTACCGGCCTCCACCCCAAACCCGTTCACGATGTTCAAGACCCCGGGCGGGAGGATGTCGCCGATCATCTCTACCAGGTGAAGGATCGACATCGGTGTCTGCTCCGCTGGCTTCAGCACGACGCAGTTGCCGGCGGCAAGGGCCGGAGCCAGCTTCCACGTGGCCATGAGGATTGGGAAGTTCCACGGGATGATCTGGGCGACGACGCCGAGCGGCTCCTTGAAGTGGTAAGCGACGGTGGTGTCATCGATCTGGCTGATCGACCCCTCTTCAGCCCTGAGCACGCCGGCGAAGTAGCGAAAGTGGTCGACGACGAGCGGTAGGTCGGCGGCGAGGCTCTCCCGCACCGGCTTGCCGTTTTCCCACGTCTCGACGACGGCCAGCTCCTCGAGGTTGTCCTCGACGACCTGGGCGATCTTGAGCAGCGCGAGCGACCGGTCGGCCGGGCTGGTGCGACCCCACGCGTCCTTGGCCGCGTGCGCGGCGTCGAGAGCGAGCTCGACGTCGGCCTTGGTCGATCGAGCGACTTCGCAGAACGTCTTGCCGTCGACCGGTGACGGGTTCTCGAAGTAACGACCCTCGACGGGCGCCACCCACGTACCGCCGATGAAGTTGTCGTAGCGGGCCTTGATGTGGATCGGGCTGCTCTCGCCGCCCGGCGCCGGGTACACGGTCATCGTGATGGTCCCCCCTCAGGGATCGAAGCCGCGCTCCGTGCGTCGGCCGTTGCGGGCAGGATGCACCCGGAGGGGTTGGCAAAGGGTTGGTGGCCTGGCAGCATGGCGAAGGGAGGGATGGCCCGGATGGAGGCACGAGAGCTCATGGTTCGGCGCCGCTCGATCGAGGCCGCCCGAGCCGACGGTCACGCGCTGGAGCCGAGCATCGCGGCGTCATGGTCGCGGTGCCGACCGACGCTCGACGTTCGCCGGTCCGCGGCGCCCGTCGATGCAGAACCCGACGAGGTGAGAGCGCGCTGGGAGGCGTCGCCGATCCGCCGCAGCGGTGTTGGCCTCGAGGAGCAGCTGGCCTCGGCCGCCGACGCCGGCGACCTCGTGGCCGCGGTGACCGACGAGCAGGGCCGCATCCTGTGGAGTGCCGGCGGCCGCACGATGCGCGGCGTCGCAGAGAGCGTTGGGTTCGTACCCGGCGGCCGGTGGGATGAGCAGTCAGCGGGCACCAATGCACTTGGCCTGGCCCTGCTCACCAGGCGACCGGCAACCGTCTTCTCGGCGGAGCACTGGTGTGAGGCGGTCCACGACTGGGTGTGCTGGTCGGTGCCGGTGTGCGACGCGGCCGGTCGGGCCGTCGGTGTCATCGACCTCTCCGGACGCTGGGACACCGCAACCCCCCTTGCGGGCACCGCAGTCCGAGCGCTCGGCCGCCTGGTCGAGGAGCACCTGCCGGTCGATCCCGGAGCAACCTCGCCGCTGCTCGAGCTGCATCTGCTCGGTCGACCGTCTGCGACACTGGGCGGCCGCCCCCTCGCCCTCGCCCTCCGCCAGATCGAGCTCCTCGCCGCCCTTGCCATCATCGGTCCGTGCTCGCTCGCAGAGCTGCAGGTCCTCGTCTACGGCGACCGCCCCGTGAGTCCCGCGACCATCAAGGCCGAGCTGTCGCACCTGCGTCACCATCTCGGCGGCGCCATCGGCTCGCGCCCCTACCGCCTCACGCTCCCGGTGCGCGTCGATGCGCTCGAGCTGCGCAAACGGCTCGCCGCCTCCGATGTTGCCGCCGCCGCGTTGGCCTACGTCGGCCAGCTCGTTCCGGCGAGTGAGGCGCCGTTCCTCATCGACGAGCGTTACGTCCTTGACGTCTCGCTGCGTCGGGCGCTCCTGGTCAGCGGCGCTCCCGACGCGCTGCTCGCCTACGCGGACGTCCATCCCTACGACGTCGAGGTCCTTGAGCGCGTCGTGGCGTCCGTCAGCTTCGACGACCCTCGCCGCCACGAAGCCATCGCTCGCATCGACGTGGCCTCTGCGTAACGCGGGCGAGTTGTGCCTCGTACGGCGCTCGGCGCACCCCGGTTCTGGTGCCGCAGTGACCCGCAGAGGAGTTCAGGCAACTACCAGATCGGCAGAGTTCGCAGGCCCCGCCAGTCGCGGAGCCGCCGATGCGCCCCCTCCGGCGCACCGACCTACAGGTTCGCTACCAGGCCGAGGATCTTGCCTCGGTTGCCAGAACCTGCACCCGCCGTGCAAGTATCGACCCTCGGACCACCACACCACAACCCCGGGGGGAAACCACATCATGGGTATTTGCGACGGACGTGTCGTCATCATCACCGGCGCTGGCCGCGGCATCGGCCGCGAGCACGCGCTCATGTACGCGTCGGAGGGCGCCAAGGTCGTTGTCAACGATCTCGGCCAGGCTCGCGACGGAACTGGCTCAGACGACGCAACCCCTGCCGAGGAGGTCGTCGCGCTCATCGAGAAGATGGGCGGGGAGGCCATCGTCGACATCCACGACATCTCCGACTTCGCCGGTGCGGAGGCGCTCGTCAAAGGCACCATCGAGCGCTTCGGCAAGGTCGACACCTTGGTCAACAACGCCGGGATCCTGCGCGATCGCATGCTCGTCAACATGAGCGAGGCCGAGTGGGACGCCGTCATCAAGGTGCACCTCAAGGGCACCTTCGGTCCGGCCAAGTTCGCGTGCGAGCACTGGAAGGCGCGCTCGAAGGCCGGCGAGGAGAACCCAGCTGGCCGCATCATCAACACATCGAGCACCAGCGGCATCTTCGGCAACATCGGCCAAACCAACTACGGCGCGGCCAAGGCCGGCATCGCCGGCTTCACCGTGATCCTGGCCCAGGAGATGGCTCGGTACGGCGTGACCGTCAACGCCATCGCGCCCGCCGCGCTCACCCGCCTGACCGAAGACCTCGGCATGGGCAAGCGCCCCAAGCCGGAGGAAGGCGCGTGGGATGCCATGGACCCGATCAACATCGCACCGCTGGTGGTGTGGCTCGGCAGCGACGCCGCCGCGGGCGTGAGCGGTCGCGTATTCATCACCGCAGGCGGTCGCGTCAGCGTGGCGGAGGGATGGGAGCGTGGACCCACAGTCAACAAGGACGGCCTGTGGGCGCCGGCCGAGCTCGGCGAGCTCATCCCCGACCTCGTCGCTCAGGCCGCAGCCAACTCCTCGATGCGGAGCTGAGAGCGTGGCGCTGACGCCCGGCGAGGTGACGCCCGAGGTCGCCCGCAAGACATGGAGGACGCTTGAGCCGTTCCACGGGCTTGTGTACTTCGCGAAGGAGGCCACCGCGGCCTACGAAGCGTTGGGCATCATGGGCTTCGACGGCTACTTCGCCAGCCGCGCCGCGCCGATGGGTGCGGTGTCCGCTCCGGTCGTCGAGGCCACGTTCTTCAACTTCCATCCGAGCGTCGTGCGCCACTCCATCCCGGCCGCATGGGACAAGGCCACGCCGGCTCATGTGCTCGAGGCGAGGCACGTCGGCATCGACGCCGCGCTCCGGCGCTGCGCCGGTCCGGACATGGCCGACAGCCCCGAGGTCGCGCGAGCGGCCGAGCTGGCACGCATCGCCGCAGAATCCGCCAACGTCGACGGCCGCACCTTGGCGGCCGCTCACAAGGCCATGCCGTGGCCCGATGCCCCGCACATCGCCCTGTGGCACGCCATCAGCATCCTCAGAGAGCACCGCGGCGACGGCCACATCGCGATGTTGGTGGGCTCTGGCATCAGCGGCGCAGAGGCGCTCGTCTTGCACGGTGCCACTGGCGAGGTTCCGTCGGCCGCGCTCCAGGGCAGCCGGCAATGGCCCGCCGTTGAGTGGGCCGCGGCCGTCGCTGCTCTCGTCGATCGTGGCCTCGTTGATGAGGCCGGCTCGTTCACCGACGAGGGACGCCAGCTTCGCGAGACCATCGAGGGGCGCACGGACGTGCTCGCGGTCCAGCCGTGGACTGCGCTTGGCGCGGAGGCATGCGAAGAGCTCCGCGCCCTGGTGCGCCCGTGGAGCAAGGCGATCCTCGCCAGCGGGAGCTTCGGCCTGCGATAGGTGGGCCGGGCATCGCGGTGACTAGTCACATCGGATCATTTCGACAATAGTCCTCAAGGGGACGACGTTTCGTGCCATAGGTGCGTCAAGATGTT
>JAYUDU010000309.1:0-4719 GCA_043739605.1 Acidimicrobiales bacterium
TCCACACCGCTCAGGAATGCCGCGCCCCGCATGCTGTTGGCGGGACCGCTGGCGATGGTGAGGACAGGGAACCGAAGGGCAAACTCGAGGGCCATCAACGTGCCGTCGTTCTGGGTGAAGAACAGGTCGGCCACGACGTTGCGGCCCGCGAGGGCGACGTCGAGCGCGCCGGCCACCGAACCGGCCACGCTGATCAGCGCGGCGTTGAGGACGGTAGCGTTCTCCCGCTCGATCAGCCCGATCGTGCCGATCTCGTGGCTGAGGCAGATCTCGACGTCGCCGAGCTCACGTTGGACGATCTCCGCCGCGCGCAGCTCGTGTTCGGGCGATATCGAGGAGAAGACCCCGGTGATGGCCACCGCGTTGGCCGTCCCAGCGGTGCCGGCAGCGAAGCGGGCGATGGCGTCCCGATCGAGTGGGCTGAGTTCCTCACCGTCGTAGCCACACCCGCCGGCGACGATGATCTCGCCTGCCGACACTGCGGCGCGGAGATCCTCGGGCCACGTCGACAGGGGCGGCACGGCCGCCGTAAATGGGCCGCCCAGTCTGATCACCGCCACCTTGCGCAGCGCCCGGCGCTCGATGATGGCGTTGGTCGCCTGCGTGGTGCCGACCATCACCCGCCGCAGCCGCGTTGGATCGACGCGGGACACGCGCAGGACGGCGTCGACGGCGTCCTCGATACCGCGCCGGATGTCGTGTGGCGTCGGCACCTTGGCGCTGGCCAGCAGCGCGCAGCCCTGGTCCATGATCACGGCGTCGGTGTTGGTGCCGCCGACGTCGACCCCGAGATGGAGATCAGGCGACACGGGCCACACTCCGGTTGATCGGTGAGTACGGCACCCGGAGCCCGAACGCCTCCGGCCCCGCCACCTCCAAACCTTCCGTCGTGGTCCACACCTCGGGGCCCGGATGGGCGACGACCGCGACTCGCTGCCCGCCTCGAAGTCCCTCGGTCGGCAGCGGATCGCCACTGTCGGACCCGATGACCGAGATGATGTCGGGGACGACGGCGAGGACCTCGCCGTCCTCCATCGCCATGAGCACCTCGTTCTGGAACTCCAGGCGCACGAGGCGGCCGGCATCCTCGCCCACCCCCTCGACCGTCGCCGAGCCTTCCGCGAAGCCGGGTCCGGTCTGGCGCTGCAGCTCGACGAGCTTGCCCTTGATGATCAACGCGCCGTTGACGGCGTCGACGATGGCGTCGACGCGCTCCATCGCCCGGAACCGCAGCGACCGGCCGACGAGCAGGGCGCGCTTGACCGAGCCGTGGATGACGGCATGCCGCGCACGTTGCGCCGTCATCGAATACAGGGCGGCGGCACAGGTGCCGCCGAATAGGGTCATCGCCCGGCGGGCGAGTCGCTCGGCGCGCCGGTTGTCGGTCGACCACAGCACGACCTCGTCTCCGTGGCCTTCAGTGAGCACCATGGGACAGGCCGAGACGCCGGCGAGGTGCATCGCCTGCTGCTGGATCTCGGGGAAGGCCCGTCCCATGCCATCGGCGTCCAGGAGGGGCAACCCGAGCAGCGTCGCCCAGGTCACTGGCAGCAGACCGTTGGCGCCGGCGATCTCATAGCACATCACGGCGACGACGGGTGCGCCGGCGAGCTCCTCCAGCCGGGCACGCAGCACGAGGGCCTCCTCGCCGCTCCAGATCCGTTCTGTCGCCACCATCGGTGCGCCGATGAGGCCGCACGGCATGACCAAGCCCTCGGCAGGGAGGTCGTCGATGCCGACGACGGGGACCGGGCCGCGTCGTCCCACGGCCTGAATCGCCATCGTCAGGGGCATCCGGGTGTCCCCGCCGCCTCCTGAGCTGGCGACAGCGCATCCCAGTGCGAATGCCGAGAGGTTGGACGCGTTGAGTTCCATTTCCCCAAAACATATGCGGGGATTTGGACGGTGTCTTTGTCGGTTTTGACGAAAAGAGGCCAAATTTCATGCGCACCGCCCTCTGAGACGCGCGATGCTAGCGGTGTGACGTCACTCTGCACGGTCCTCGACAGCCCTGCCGTTGCGGAGTTGGTCGAGGTGTTGGTACGAGCCCACGACCGCGACGCCTCGTCGGTCGTGCTCATCGAGGACCTCAAAGCCCTAGCCGACGCGCCGCCCGGCAGCGTCGCCGTGCTCACGACGCCGGCCGCCACCCACGCCGCCGGCTACCGGCTGGACATCGCCTTGCGGCTCGCGCAGAGCAGTGGCGTCGCCGCGCTTGTCCTTCCTGTCATCAGGGGGCGTCACCCCCCGCCGACGTCCGGTTCGCTCGCGTTGCGCGCGGACATCTGGCTGCTGCGAGCCGACCCGGCGACGCCGCTCGCCGCGGTGGTCGTGGCCATCCACCGCGGGATCGAAGGGCGCTCGGCCGAAGCCCTCGAGCGGCTCGAGCGGCTCGTCGCCGCCCTCAGCGGAAGGGACGACCTCGAGCAGGTCGACCACTTGCTCGAGCGCGCGTCGGTGGCGTTCGGGTGCCGATTCGAGGTCGGGCCCGTGCCGCCGGGCTCCGTCAGCGCGCCGATCGACCCACCCGTCGAGCCGCAGCGAGAGACGGTCGCCGTCGGGGTACCACCGGACGCAGGCCGCAGCGATCGCGTCGCCGCCGAGGTGGCCGTGGCTCTCGTGGCCTCCGCCCTGGCCTGCTCGATGGAGAGCAGCCGGCGGGCGGCCAACGTGCCGGTGCTGTCCGCCGCCGAGGTCCTCACTGAGTTCCTGGCCAACCCGAAGGGCGAAACCGCCTCGTTGCTCAGGCGGGCACGCACCCTCGGCATCCCCGTGGACGGCTGGCACGTCGCCCTGCGGGTCGAGATCGAGACCCGGGCCGAGCCGACCGAGGCTTCCGCCGAACTTGATGCCTTCGAGACCCGTCAAGCCGTCGTCAGGGCGGCCCTCGACTACGTGAAGTCTCGAGGTGGCAGCTGGCACCTCGGGCGTAGCGGCCAGGCGTTCGTGCTGTTGAAGATGCACAAGAACGACGTAGGCCAGCAGGCCGTCGGCGACATAGTCGCCGTCGCCGCCGGCCTGCTAGCGACATTGCGGTCGCGCTTCCCCGACGTCGGAATCCGGTGCGGCATCGGCGGCATCCACGCCGGACCCGCCGGGCTGGCGTCCACGGCGATGGAGGCGCGCGCTGCCGTCGTCGCCGCCCGCGCCGCCGGTGGCGTCGACAAGGTCAGCACGTACGACGCCGCCGGCCTGCGGCGCACACTCGTGGAGTGGTACGCTACAGACACCGCACGCGACGCCGTCAGCACCGTCCTCCAACCGCTCGACTCCCTCGGACCGACCAAGCGCGACGCGATGATCTTGACGCTCAAGACCTACCTGGACTGGCAGGGCTCGCTCACCAAAACGGCGACGACGCTGTACCTGCACCGCAACGCCGTCTCCTACCGCATCAAGCGGATCTTCGAGCTGCTCGAGGTCGACCCCGACAACCCAGACGATCGACTGCTGCTGCAACTCGCCTGCCGCGCCCGTGCGATGTACTAACACCCGCGTCGACGTACTGGTATCTATCCGCCGCCCCAGAGTTGATGAGCCTCGCAGCTCAACGCCTCGAACACCTCCAGGCGCTGCGGTGATGAGCACGCTCGCCCCGATCCTGGAATCGTTCTTCACCGAGCGGCTCATGCGCCAACAGCACGCCAGCCCGAACACAATCCGCGCCTACCGTGACACGTTCCGGCTGCTGCTCGACTACACCCACCAGACAACCGGCAAGCAGCCATGCGAGCTCGATCTCGCCGATCTCGACGCCCCACTGATCGGCAGGTTTCTCGACTGGCTCGAACAGGAACGGCACAACACGATCCGCACCCGCAACATGCGCATGGCCGCGATCCGATCGATGTTCCGCTACGCCTCATACCGCGAACCAGCCCACGCTGCGGTGATCCAACGAGTGCTCGCGATTCCCGACAAACGCACCCACAAAGCGGTCATGACATTCCTCGCCCCCGTCGAGATCGACGCCCTGCTCGCCGCCCCCGACCGCGACACATGGGTCGGTCGCCGAGACCACGCCCTACTCGCCATCGCACTGCAGACCGGGTTACGAGTCTCGGAACTGACCGAGCTGCGCTGCCGAGACATCGTGCTCGGCACCGGCCCCCACGTCCGCTGCGATGGCAAAGGCCGCAAGCAACGCTGCACACCGCTCACATCGCACACCGTCGCTGTGCTCAAAGTGTGGCTTGCCGAATCCGGTGCCGTCGGCGACGATCCACTCTTTCCGACAAGACGAGGCGGACCGATCGCCCCCGACTCTGTCGGTGATCTCATCGATCGTCACGTTGCTACCGCCCGCCACAACTGCCCGGCCTGGGAGACCGCCAAAGTGACGCCGCACACACTTCGTCACACCGCAGCAATGACGTTGCTCGCAGCCGGCGTCGATGTCACCGTCATCGCCCTATGGCTCGGCCATTTTTCTGGGGTCGGGAACCTGTCGCGCGGTGTCGCGGGACGAACGTGTGTCCGGGGTCGGTGTGACACCCTCTGCGTACTGTGCGTCATGTGCATGAGTGTGAATCACACAGGCGGCCCGGATGCGGACGCTGAGGGTCGAGTTGACGCCGGCGTTGGCGTATTGGACTGTCATCGACGACGACTGGTGCCCTGTCGCGGTCGCCGATGCCTTCTTGCGTCAGTTTCGTCTCGGTCGAGACCGGGCCGAGGGAACCACGAAGGCGTATGCCGGCGACTTGGCGTTGTTCTTGG
>JAYUDU010000310.1:0-4707 GCA_043739605.1 Acidimicrobiales bacterium
GCTTCCAGCAGCTGGTGGACGAGGCCAAGCGCCTCGTCCAGCGCCGCTGCCCCGACTGGACCGATCACAACGTCTCCGACCCGGGCGTCACGCTCATCGAGAGCTTCGCCTATATGGTCGATCAGCTCCTCTACCGCCTCAACCGGGTTCCGGAGCGCCACTATGTGAAGTTCCTGGAGCTCATTGGGCTGAACCTGTTGCCGCCGACAGCCGCGCGTGCCCCGCTGACGTTCTGGTTGTCATCCGCCCGCGACACCGACCTGGTCATCCCGGAAGCGACCGAGGTGTCGACGCGGCGCAGCGAGGGACTGGAGCCGGTCACGTTCAGCACGATCGAAGCGGTACGCGTGGTCGCGGTCACCCGCAGCCTCGTCATGTCATCAAAGACGCCGCGTGAGTTCCAGGACCACACACCTGCCCTGTTGACCCAACAGCCGTTCTACTGCTTCGACACCACACCAAAGCCGGACGACGCTCTGTACATCGGTCTCAGCGACCCGGCTCCCGCCAACGTCATCGAGCTGGCGTTCAGCTGTTCCATCGAAGGTGTTGGGGTGGACCCGACGTTCCCGCCGATCGTGTGGGAGGCCTACAGCGGTGATGGTTGGGAGGAGTGCGAGGTCGACGAGGACACCACCGGCGGCTTGAACCGCGATGGCACGGTCGTGCTCCACCTGCCCCTTCGCCATGCGGCCAACGCCATCGACGGCCAGCGCGCCGGCTGGCTGCGGTGCAGGGTGGTTCCCGCCATCGAGTTCCAGCCCACGTACTCGGCATCGCCGCGCATCTCCTCCGTGTCGGCTTCGTCGATCGGCGCGACGACCGCTGCCGCGCATGCTCGCGTCGTGCGCAACGAGGCGGTCGGCGAGACCGAGGGTGCCGCCCATCAGCGCTTCCAGATGTCCGACGCTCCTGTGGTGCCGTGGTCGACTCCGATCGTCGTTGAGGTCAGCGACGAGGACGACGGTTGGGAGGAGTGGACGCGGGTCGACAACTTCGCCCACTCCGGCGCTGACGATCCGCACTTCATGCTGGACGACACCTCTGGCCTCATCGAGTTCGGGCCCGCAGTCCTCGACGCCGACGGCAGCCTCCGCAGCTACGGGGCCGTCCCTACCAAGGGCCGAGTGGTTCGCGTCGTCGAGTACCGCACTGGTGGTGGCCGCGCCGGGCTGGTCGCCAAGGGTGCGCTCACCGTGCTCGACACCTCCATCCCCTACGTGAGCCGGGTCGGCAACCGGAGCCCGGCCGTCGGCGGCGTCGACGGTGAGACGGTCGAGCAGGCCAAGACCCGGGGCCCCATCCTGCTCCGCACCAGGGACCGCGCCGTGACCGCAGAAGACTTCGAGCACCTCGCCAAGGAGCACTGCCCCGACGTCGCACGGGTACGAGCCGTGCCGGCCGGCGACGACCCCGAGGACCTGTCTGGCGTGCGCATCCTCATCGTGCCATCGGCCGCCGAGGACGACTTGGGTCGCATCGAGTTCCTCGACATGAATCCGCCAGACGAGCTCAAGCAGCGCATCGCAGAAGCCCTCGACTCGCGGCGGGTGCTCGGCACCCGCGTCACCGTCGGACCGGTGAAGTACCGCCCGTTCACCGTGGTGGCTGCGGTGCGCGCCCGGCCGAAGATCGACCTGTTGCGACTGGAGCGGGAGTGCCTTCGCAGCCTCTACAAGTACTTTCACCCAGTGGTGGGGGGACCGCACGGCACCGGATGGGAGTTCGGACGCCAGGTGAGCCAGGGCGAGATCTACGCCGTGCTGCAGCGGCTGCGCGGCGTTGAGATGATCGAACAGGCGCTGCTGTTTCCGGCAAACCCGACGACGGGCCAGAACGAAGGTGCCTCGGTCGACCGCTTGCCGATCGACCGTCATGTGCTGCCGTTCAGCTTCAACTTCCAGGTCCGCGTCCGTCCGAGCGTGATGTAGATGCGCGGCGCCGTCGCAGGACTTGCGACACCCCACCCGCTCGGCGAGACGCTCCCTGCGCTGTTTCATGGCGACGAGTTTGCGCAGGCGTTCACTGCGGCACTCGACGAGGTGCTTGCCCCCGTCTTCCTTGCGCTCGACTGCCTCGATGCCTATCTCGACCCCGACATCGCACCGCCCGACTTCCTCGACTGGCTGGCGTCGTGGGTCGGTGTCGAGCTCGACGAGACCAGGCCCATCGAGGAACAGCGGGAGATGCTGAAGCGCTCCGTTGGCCTCTTCGCGTGGCGGGGCACGAAGCGGGGGCTGAGCGAGGCCATCGAGCTGTACACGGGCACAGTTCCAGAGATCATCGACTCCGGGGGTGTCTCGTTCTCGGAGGGACCCGACGGGCCCCTGCCGGGGTCGGCGGTGCCCTCGCTTGTGGTGCGGGTGCGGCTCGACGGCGTGCGAGAGGTTTCAGAGGCTCGCCTCAACGAGATCATCCGCTCGGCGAAACCGGCGCACCTCCCCCACACGGTGGAGCTGATCCCCGCGCAGGCGGCCTCGTGAGCGGTAGCGTCCTTCGCTCCGCTCCCCTCTCGTCCGCCCTCTCGGAGGCCTTCTGATGTCCGCGATCATGGTGTGCACAAAGTGCGGCCACCACAATGCCGAGAACGACGTCTTCTGCGGCTCCTGCGGGGACTTCCTCGAGTGGGACGGCCAGAAGGTCGAACAGGCCGCTTCACCGGTCTATGAGACCGAATACCTCCCAGAAGACGACCCGACCAGGCCCGGGTTCATCGCCCGCGTCAAGCACGCGGTCGGCATCGACGCCACCACCGGCGCTGCCATCCCGTCCGACGCTCCGCAACCGTTCGTCCCGCCCCCACCCGCGGCCGGCGGACCGGTCGCCGACCCCGCCACCGCAGCGCATGCCGAGGCTGTGGCTGCTGAGGCCGCCGCGCTGGTCGAGGTGCAGACGCTCGCTCGCGACGCCGCAGAAGCCGAAGCCGCCACCCGCCTTGCCGCAGAGCAGGCCGCAGCTGGCGAAGCCGCCGCGCGCCAAGCAGCGGAGGATGCTGCCCGCCGCGAGGCGGCGGCCGCAGCGACGGCCCAGGCAGACGCCGCGGCCAGGGCCGTCGCCGAGGAACACGCGCGCGCCGCCGCCCAGGCAGAAGCTGACGCCAACCGGAGGGCAGAGGACGCTGCGGCCGCAGAAGCAGCGGCCCGCCAGACAGCAGAGGACGAGGCCCGCCGCCACGCTGAGGAGGCGGCCGCCGCCGCCGGCGCAGCCCAGGCGGAGGTGGCCGCCGCAGAGCAGGCGGGCGACCGGGCGGGCGCCGACGCCGCCAACGTTGCACTCGAGGAGGCCAGGGAGGCCGAGCGCGCCCACAGCGAGCACGCAGAGACCGAGGCCGCCGCTCGCCGCGACGCGGAGGACGAGGCCGCGGCCCAAGCGGCCGCCGCGAAGCTCGCGGAAGAGCAGGCCGCGGAGAATGCACGTCTTCAGGCCGTGGCTCGCCAGGCTGTCATCGACCAGGCCCGACTCGAGGCCGAGGCCAACACTCGCGCCGCTGAGGAGGCACGGGCCAAAGCGGTCGCAGAAGCGGCCGGCCGGCGCGAAGCAGAGGCCAAGGAGAAGGCCGAAGCCGAAGCTCGGGCAAGTGCTGAGAAGGCGGAGAAGGTCAAAGCCGACTTCGCAGAACGCCAACGCCGCGCCGACATGCTGTTGGCGGGCGCAACGCCGACGCCAACTTCGGCTCAGGCCTCGGAGCTCGCCTCCGCACCTTCCTCGACCGGCAACTACGCGCCCGCGCCCACGGCCGGAGCGACGCCCCCGCCGGGCTGGCGCCCACCAACTCCGACAGCCGCGCCCAGTGCAGCTGAGCCCATCCCGACGCCGCTGGCGGCTGCCACATACACCCCAGCTGCCATGGCCCCAGCCGCCATGAACCGGCCCCGCCAGGCGCCCCAAGCACGCACCTTGGCCGCCGACCGCAAGCCGGGCGACCTCGTCTGCGGCCAGTGCGGGACGGGCAACGACGCGGCGCGCAAGTTCTGTCGTCGATGTGGCAACTCGCTCGAGGAGGCCAAAGTCGAGCCGAAGCCGCCGTGGTGGCGTCGCTTCTGGCCCTTCGGCAACAAGAAGAAGAAGGCGGCCGCGGCTGGCGGGACCAAGGCCGGCCAGCGCCGCAGGGGGCCGAGCGCCGGCAAGCGAGCAAAACGGAAGTTCGCCACCGCACTGCGCTACATCGCCTTCGGGCTGGTCGGCGTCGCACTCGTCGCGGGAGCCTTGCTCAGCGACTTCAGGGCTGCGGTCATCAACCGCATCCAGTACACCGTCACCGACGTCAAGCAGTTCCAAAACCCGCCATCGACATCCTTCAAGGACATCACCAGCCTCGCAGTGTCTTCCCAGGATCCAGAGCACCCCGCGGCCAATCTGTTCGACGAGACGACCAGCTACTGGGAGAGCGCCGCGGGCGCCCAGCCGATCGGCCAGACGTTCGTGTACGCGTTCGGCAAGTCGGACCCCGGGGGCGGCGTGAAGGTGTTCCAGATGGCACTCGCCGTTGGCCCGAACAACGCGACGCTCAAGGATGTACCGCCGTTCCCAGAGGACGTGGCCCTCGCAGAGAAGGTGCCCCTCGTGTCCAAGATCACCATCACGTGGATCGGCGGGAAGGAGACCATCGATCACAGCGACGCCAACGGCCATCAGACGTACAAGACGACGGTGCTGTCGACCGAGAACGGCCGGATCACCGAGGGCCTCGACCTGCGCAGCATCACG
>JAYUDU010000311.1:0-11575 GCA_043739605.1 Acidimicrobiales bacterium
GCCACGGCAACGAGGGCGAGCTTGGCCAGCTTCTTCGCCCGGGTCAGCTCGATGCCAACCACCTCGTCCGCGACGATGATGACGCTCTGGTAGCCCTCCACGACCTGCACTCTCCCGAAGCGCCTGGCCGCCTCGCGGACGAGGTCGATCAGCGCCACCGGGAGGGGGCGATCGCCGGAGGCTGCGCCCATCTGGTCGAGGAGGTCGTCCGCGCTGGTGCCGGCGTCGAGGGAGCGCCGCACGGATGCCTCGGAGAAGCGGTGCACGGTGGCGGGGCCGGTTGACACCAGGTCGGTGGTGTTCGCGAGAAGGCGGCTGAGGGCGGCGGTCGGCGTGCCCGCAACGATGACGGTGAGATCGCCAAGGAACGTTGCGGTCGAAGTGCTCGCCGGCAGCATCGAGTCGACGGTCTCCGCCAGTGCGGCGAGAGCTTCGGCCTCAAGCGGCAGAACGGCGGTTGGTAACGCAAACCCCGGACCGATGGGTGCGAGGTCTGCCAGCTCTGCCATGCGGTGGAGCATCGGCGTTGGAGCGTCCGCGACGAGGAGGCCGAGGGTGGCGAGCTCGTCCCACAGCTCGATGAGCAACGGCCCAGGCCGCGGGCCGTCCGGCGCGCCGTCGAGTGCGGCGAGGATGTCGGCGCCAAGCCCGGGATCGAGGCGTTCGTTGATCCTTTCGGCGAGGTGACGGCGGGCGGGGTCGTCCTGGTCGAGGTCGTCGAGCTCCATGAGCAGCTGCACCAGCGTGCCATCGACGTCGTCAGCAAGTGCGTCGATCAGGATGTCATCGGGACGTTGCGCGGTGTCGAAGGTCGCCGCGAGCTGGCTGCGCGGCCGCAGCCAGCTGAGCTGGGCGACGACCGCGGCCGGGTCGACGGCGTCGCCGGCGCGCACCCCGGCCAGCGTGGCCAGCAGCAGCGCTCTGAATGCGGGCGCCCCAGCGTGCGAGGCCGATGGGTCAAAGGCGGGGAGCGCCTTGCCGGTGGTGTAGGTAGCGAGCGCGAGATGGGGCATGCGCGGGTTCGTCCACCAGGCCCCGACGACGACGGCGATTCGCTCGGAGGCCGGTCGCGCCGACCAGGCGTCGTACGCCGCCGTCGGCATCCACGTCATCATCGGCGGCGGTGCGTTGCGGCTTCTGGACGGCTTGGCGGGGGCGTCGGGGTGCAGTGCCGGGCCGACGAGGCCCGCGGCGAGCGCGGTCTCCAACGCATAGGCCACGACGTGGTCGTCGAGCCCGACGTCTTTCGCCATGCGGCGCACCTCGCGCACGCCGAGCGGGCCGCTGGTCAGTGCCTGAGGCGTGTTGGCCGCCAACCATCTCAGGGTCGCGTCGATGGTCGCCACGAGGTCGGCGGCTGCGTGCCCGCCCGCCCCCGCGACGTCGGATGCCGGTCCTGCCGGTCGCGTCGGGAGCGGCGGACACCGCCACGGCAGCGCGAGCGGCGGTTCGCCGAGCAACGCCAGCATGACTTCGCGTCCCAAGCCGCCGACGCCCTCCTCGACCAGCAAGATCAACCGATCGGCCAGGAACCATGCGGGGTCCTCGCTGCTTGGCTCGACGGTTGCCGTGCCGTAGCGGTCCGCGTGGCGACCAAACCCGAGGCCGAACCGCGCCGGCATCTGGATGGCGTGGCCCGCGAACAGGCGCGGCGTCATTCCGGCGAGCGCGGCCGGGCCCGCGGCCAGCGTGGCCTCGATGCGTTCCCGGTCGCTGTGGTGCGCCGCGACCCGCTCCAACAGCACTGGTTTCGTGCCCTCGGCGCTGAGGCCCAACAGCGTGCATGCGGTCCGCAGGGCGTCGACCGTTGGTCCGGCACCCATCGGAGGACGGGAGAGGCTGGGGCCAAGACCGAACGGCGAGGTGATGGCCGCATCGAGGCCAGGACGCGGGCGGGCGCTGCCGTCGTCGTCTCGTGCGATGAGGAGCAGCGAGCCGAGACGGTCCAGCGCCTCGTCGGTGGCCATCACTGCGTCGGCCCAGTCGTCGCCGCTGCGATCGGCATCCGTTACGACCTCGACGACGCGGGCGGTGTCAGCGCTGCCCAGCAGGCACACGGCCATGGCGACGGCGACGTGGAAGAGGTCGAGGTTGGCGGTTGCCCGGTCGGTGGAGACGGGGTCGTCGACCAGCCGGGCCACCGTCGTGAGGTCGGCCCACGGTGGCACCTCAAGGTCGGGACGAGCTCCGATCAGCTCTGCCAGGCCATCGACGCCGAGGCCGCGCAGCACCTCGAGCGTGCCGAGCCGAGCCAGCAGATGAGGTGGCTGAGGGGCGTGCGGCACGGCGCGTCAGCGTAGGGGAGGCCGTGACGCTTGTGGGCCTGCTCGACCTCCAGGCCGAGCGTGCGGTCAGGGCAGCTCGTCGAACCTCACGAAGCCATCGCGCTCTGCGTCCCACAGGTGGCACGCCTTCACCTGATTGATCATGTACCGGATGGTCAGCGGGTGCTCGCGCATGATCGAGCCCCACGTGCCGTCGCGCAGCGCCTCGTTGGCGGCGCGGAGCCGGTAGCTGGGGATGCGGGTGGTGACGTGGTGGGGGATGTGCACGTCGATGTTGAAGTGGAGGAACGAGATCCACCGTGGCGTGAACACGTTGACGGTGCCGTCCATCTGGGCGACGAACGGGTTCCATGTCTCGGCATGGTGCAGGTGCACGTCCGGCGTCGTGTGGTGCAGGTAGGTGTAGAGGGACATCCAACAGTGGAAGAGCAGTGCGGGGATCACGAAGAAGTGCAGCGGCGCGAGGGGGCTGCCGAACCCGATCCACAGTGTGGTGATGAGGCCGATCGCAGTGGTCACGGTGACAGCCATGGAGAAGTAGACGCGGTTGCGCTCGCGGCCGGCGCGGAACTTTTTGGGAAGCCAATGGATCCACAGCAGGTGCAGGAACGAGCCGAACGGGGGCACCCAGCGGGCCGCGCGGTACAGCCACCCGGCGGCCGGGTTGCGCTGCTTGGTCGCCTCGTAGTGGTCGGTCAGGTACGGGGTCCACGCGTTGTCGAAGTAGACGCCACCTTCGCCCCGGCCCAGGAGGTTGGTGTGGCGGTGGTGGGCGTCATGGGAGTACTTCCACGACCAGTACGGGTACAGCACCGGCGAGTGCACGACGTGGCCGATGATCGTCATCGCCCGCTTGCTCTTGAGGAACGAGCTGTGACCGCAGTCGTGGCCGATGACGAACAGGCCCATCATGGCGGTTGAACCCGCCGCCCAGGCGATGGGAGCGGCGAGCCACCAGCCCCGATCCCACACGAACCAGGCGATGGCGCTGGCGACGACGACCTCCGCGGCAACGATGAGCAGGCTCCAGATGGCGAGTGCGGTGTTCGGCTGCTGGAGATCGGCGGGGATCTCAAGGCGCACCTCGCGCAGCGTGGTGGGGACTGGCGCGGCGAAGGTCGTCACGGGAGGGAGGCTCTCTTGTGGGGGGTGCGGACGTCGCCGGGCACGATCCCAGCCCGCCCAGTGTGACCGACGCGAGGGGTCCTCCGACAGGCAGCGCGCGCGGCCGTGGTCACGCGACCGACAACAGCTCGAACTGCTCACCGACCGCCGCGTGGCTGAGGCGCTTGTCGAAGCACACGAACAGGGCCAGCTCCGGCACCGCTCGACGAGCAGCGAGAGCGGTCGCGAGATGCACGGCGTCGAAGCCCCGCACCACGTACACCGACGCGAGTCGCGCAGCTTCAGTTTCGATCACCTCGTCAGGGGTGATGTGGAGAAACCGTCCGTCATCCCAGTCGGCGCGGAAGACCTCACTCAGGACTTCGGCCACATCGACAGAGATCTCCCCCGAGCGGGCTTTGCCAAAGAATGCTGCCGTGACCTCAACGCGGGCGAGCGAGGTGCAGATCGGGACAACCGCAAGATCGCGTACCGCTGCGTGGTGCAGCTCGTTGGCGTACAGCTTCACGATCGCCGACGAGTCGAAGTACGCAGCGGTCACCCGCGACCGTCCGACACGATGTCGGACAGCGCTCTGCCTTTCCCCGCCGCCTCCATGGCGGCCGCAACAACATCCGACGCCGGTCGTGGGTTCGAACCGCTCGGTGCGGTCGGTCGCGGCACATCCAGTCCGGCGCGGCGAAGGCGTTCCCTCAACGACTCGACCAGATCCCCGTTTGACGCCGGATCAAGCGCTGCACGCAGGAGATCCGTCGCATACTGGTTCAGCGAGATCCCCTGTTCTTGAGCCCGATCCCTCGCCAGATCAGCGAGTTGGTCATCAACCCGAATCGTCAAGGTCGCCGTCATGCAAGCATGATAGCACTCGTCATCCAAACGTCCATGTGCTCGCCGTCACTAGCGTGACCTCATGACCCAGACACTGACCGTCGAGGGTGCGTCGGTCGCTACCGGGCCGATCCTCGTTGCCGCCGGCGTGACCAAGACCTATCGCACCGCCGCCATGTCGGTCGAGGCCCTCCGTGGCATCGACGTCGTGGTCGAGCGCGGCCAGTTCGTGAGCGTGATGGGCCCGTCAGGTTCGGGGAAGACGACGCTGCTCAACTGCCTGTCGGGGCTCGACGACATCGATGCCGGCACCGTGGTCATCGACGGGGTGGACATCACCTCGATGTCCGACAGCGCGCGAACACGACACCGCGCCTCGGCCATGGGCTTCATCTTCCAGGCGTTCAACCTCATCCCGGTCTTCACCGCCGAGGAGAACGTCGAGCTGCCGCTGCTGTTGGCGGGGGTGGAGGCGAAGGCGGCCCGCGCCGCCGCACGGCGAACCCTCGAGCGGGTCGGGCTCGGGCATCGCATGGCCCACGTGCCCGCCGAGCTGTCGGGTGGCGAGCAGCAGCGGGTTGCCGTGGCCAGGGCGCTGGCAGGCACCCCGGCGATCGTGTGGGCAGACGAGCCGACGGGCAACCTCGATTCGGAGACGGCCGACGCCGTCATGGCGCTGCTCCACGAGCTGCATGCCGACGGCCTGACCATCATGTTGGTGACGCACGACGACGGCATCGGACGCGCCGCCGAACGGCGGATCATCGTGCGGGACGGCGCCATCGTCAGCGACGAGCTCCTGGGGTGACGTTGGCATCCGCGGGGCCTGCGCCCCGCGTCCGCCGACCCCGACGGATGCGGGCATCGGTCGTGGGCGTCGCCGCCGGCCTCGGGGGCGCGCTCGCCATCGCGCTCCACGTCGCCATCGCCGCCGCGGGGGTCAACCCCCTGGTCCTCGTCGCGGCCGACTCTTTGCCGTTCGCATACCTGCTGGCGCGCCGACCCGTGCTGCGGCGCTTGGCCGTGCGCAACGCGGTGCGCCGGCCTCGCGAGACCGCGCTCGTCATTCTCGGCTCGATGCTCGGAACAGCGATCATCACAGGCTCGTTCGTGGTGGGCGACACCTTGGACAGCTCCATCCGCGCCGGCGCATACACGCGGTTGGGCCCCGTCGACGAGCTGATCGCCGCGGGCGACGCCACCGAGCTCGCTGCGCTGCGCGTCAAGGTCGCGTCCCTCGGGCCAGCCGTCATCGATGGGACGCTCCCCATCGTCGCCGCGGCGGCCACGGCCGCCGTCGGCACGACCCGGGCCGAGCCGGTGGCGCTGCTGATCGAGGTCGACTTTGCCGAGGCCCGCGCCCTCGGGGGCGACGCCGCCGCCACCGGGATCAGCGGCCCGACGCCCGGACCCGGCGAGGTCGTCCTCGGCCGTGACCTCGCCCGCACGCTCGGGGCGCGACCCGGTGACACCGTCGACGTGTACGCCTACGGCGCGGAGCGGTCGCTGCGGGTGGTCCGCATCCTCGAGCGCACCGGCGTGGCCGGCCTGATCGACCCATCCAGCTCCTTCGGAGGGGGCAGCCGCGCCCCCAACCTCTTCGTCGCCCCCGGCACCGTGGAGGCGCTGGCGCGTGGCCATGCGACCGCGGCCGCCGCACCGACCCTCGTGCTCGCGGTGTCCAACGTCGGCGGCGTCCTCGCCGGGGCCACTGCCACCCCTCGGGTCGTCCCCGAGCTGCGGAGAGTCATCGGCCAGGGACCTGTCATCCGCACCGCGAAGCAGAACATCGTCGACTCCGCGCGCAAGCAAGGCCGGCGGTTCACCGAGCTGTTCACGTCGATCGGGTTCTTCAGCGTCCTCGCCGGCATCTTGCTGCTCGTCAACATCTTCACGTCGCTCGCGGAGGAGCGGAAGGTGAGCCTCGGGATGCTCCGCGCCCTTGGCCTGCGAAGGTCGAGCCTCGTCGCATCGTTCTCGCTGGAGGGCTGGCTGTACGCCGTCGGCTCTGCGCTGCTGGGCGCTCTGGTCGGCATCGGCGTCGGCCGCGCCATCATCCTGGTGGCCTCCGGCATCTTCGCGTCCAGGGGCGGCCCGTTCGCGCTCGACCTGCGGTTCGCCGTCGACCGGAGCAGCCTCACCGGCGGGTTCACCATCGGCTTCCTCATCTCGCTCGTCACGGTGCTCCTCTCCTCGCTGGTCATCGCCCGCCTCAACGTCATCCGGGCCATTCGAGATCTCCCAGAGCCGCCTCGCAGCGGACGCCAACGTCTCGGCGTGCGGGTGCTGGGCGGCGCCATCGCGGCCGTCGGCGTGGCCACGACGGTGTCCGGCATCTCGTCGAAAGGTGCGCTGGCCGCGCTTCTCGGACCAGGCGTGCTCCTCCTGGGCCTCGGCCTGGTCCTCGCAGGGTTGGTCCCGAGCCGCATCGTCGCCACCGTGGCCGGGAACCTCGCGGTGGCGTGGGGCGTGCTCTGCTTCGGCTTGCTGCCCGACACCTTCGCCAAAGCGAGCGTCTCGGCCTTCGCCGGCCAGGGCGTCCTCCTCGTCGCCGGGGCCATCGCCGTCCTCATCGCCAACCTCGATCACATCGGCCGCGTCGTGCGCGTGGTGGGCGGGGGCGCTTCGGCGATGTCGCTCCGCCTCGGTCTGGCCTACCCGTTAGCGCGCCGTGGCCGCACCGGGGCGAGCCTGGCGATGTACGCGATGGTCGTGTTCATCCTGGTGTTCATCACGACGCTCAGCACGCTCTTCGGGGCCCAGGCCAATCAGTTCACCCGCGACGCCGCGGGCGGTTTCGCAGTGCGCATGGCCAGCAACCCCACCAACCCGGTACCAGCGGAGCAGGTTCGGGCCGTCGCCGGCGTCCGCCGGGTCGCCGAGCTGCACGCCGCGTCGGCGCAATTCGCTCCGGACGGAGCGCCAGCGTTCAAGGGCTGGCCGGTGGCGGGCTTTCCCCAGGCGCTCATCGACGTCGGTCCCCCGGGACTCTCCAAGTGGGACAAGGCCAAGTACCCGGCGGAGCGTGACCTGTGGCAGGCGGTCCTCGACGACTCGACGTTGCTCGTCATCAACGAGTTCTTCCTCCAAGAAGGCGGAGGCGGGCCACCCCAGGCCGTCCCCGCGGTCGGCTCGAAGGTCACCATGCGGGACGCCACCTCGGGCCGGACGAAGGCGCTGACCATCGCCGCGATCTCCGACGGCTCCTTCGTCAGCCCCTACGCCTATGCGTCGGCGCGGTCCACTGCCGAGGTGTTCGGCGCCGGGGCGGTGCCGAACTTGCTGTACGTCGAGACGGCCCCGGGCACCGACGACGTGCGGTTGGCGGCGGAGCTCGACGGCCGCTTCCTCGCCAACGGCGCGAGCGCCTCCCCGTTCCGCGCCCTCGTCGAAGAGGGCTTGGCTCAGCAGACGTCGTTCTTTCGGTTGATGCAGGGGTACATCGCGCTCGGGCTGGTCGTTGGCATCGCGGGCCTTGGCGTGGTCGCGGTGCGTGCGGTGCGCGAACGACGCCGACAGATCGGCGTGCTGCGCAGCCTGGGGTTCCAGGCCGCGCAGGTGCGCCGGGCGTTCCTCGCCGAGTCCGGCTTCGTGGCGCTGCTCGGGGTACTGACCGGCACGTCGCTCGCCCTCGTCGTGGTGTGGCGGCTCATCGGGTCCGACGCGTTCGGAAACGCCCTGCCCTTCTCGGTCCCGTACCTGCAGCTGACCGTGGTCATTGCGCTGACGATGGTGTTCTCGCTGTTGGCCACGATCGCCCCCGCCCAGCAGGCCTCGAAGATTCGACCGGCCGTCGCGCTCCGCATGAACGACTGAAGCCTGTGGGTGGATCTCAGATCTCGAACGGCTGACCGAGGTCAGTGAACACGAGGCGCGAGGCTCGCCCGATGGAGCTGTGGGTCGTCGACACGTCCAACGTGATGGGGGCGCGGCCGGACGGTTGGTGGCGAGATCGCGAGCGTGCGCTGGTCCGGCTCATCGACGAGCTGGAGCGGTGGCGGGCGCACGCGGGCGTCGAGCTGATCGCGGTCGCCGACGGTGAGCCGGGTGGCGTGGCGCCGGGAAGCTATTACGGGGTCGAGGTCAGGTTCGCCGGCCCCGGACGCGATGCTGCGGATCGCGAGATCGAGCGGGTCGTCGGTGCTCGTGTGGCGGAGGGCGTGTGCTGGGTCGCCACCTCGGATCGGGCGCTGCGCGATCGGGTGCGCGAGCGCGGCGCCGAGGTCGAGGGCGCCCGGCGCTTCCTCGATCGGCTGGCCGACATCCCGGATCGGTGGGCGGACCGGGCGGTGCTCGACCGATTCGGGATCGATGAGTCGATGCTGCTCGGCAGGGGCGGCGAAGCGCGGGTGTTCGCGCTTGGCGATGACCGGGTCCTCCGGCTTCCGCACCCTCATGCCAAGGATGCGGCTCTCGACGCACGGCGGAACCTGCTCGAACGTGTGCTCCGCGAGGCACCGGCGGGGTTCGTAGCCACCCCCGAGGTGCTCGAACACCGTGACGTGGACGGCCGGACGGTGGTCCTCGAGCGCCGCCTACCCGGCGTGGATGGTCGCGACGCCCTCGGGCAGGCTCGCGGGCCGCGACGGACCGCCCTGGTGCGCGACATGCTCGACGTGGCGGCGCGCATCGCCGAGGTGGCCGCGCCGTCGGCGGAGTTCGGTGAGCTGTGGGGCGACGGGGCCATCACCGCACCAACGTTCCGGCAATGGGCGGCGGCACGAGTCCAGATCTCTCTCGACATCGGCGGCGAGGCCTTCTCCCATGTTGACGCAGACGAGGTCACCGATGAGCTGATCGCTGTCCTCGCTGCGCCGGAGCCGAGCGCACCGTCGTTGGTACATCTGGATGCGTTCCTTGGCAACATGCTCGTCGTCGAAGATCGAGTGTCGGCGCTTCTCGATTTCGGACCAATGACGATCGCCGGTCCCCGTGATGTTGACCCGCTCGTGTCGATCGCCTACCTCGATTCGGAGATCACGCCCACGGCCACGGAACGGGATCGACGCGATGCCCGGGAGTGGGCCGACGAACGTGAAATTGGTGCGGCAGTCGAGCCGGCGCGCCGCTGGATCGCCGCATACTGGGCGGGCGCGCCCGACGACGAGCGGCTGCGGTCGTGGTGCTTGGGGGTGCTGGGCGTGCCGACGTGACGGCCGGGGCCAGAGAGGTCAGATGGTGACGACTTCGACGAGTTCGCCCAGCCCGATGAAGTCGTCAGGGTTGCGGGTGTACAACGGCATCTCCTCGGCGAGAGCGATGGCGGCGATGCGCAGTTCGACCGCCCGTGGTCCGCGCGCTTTGCGTCCAGCCGCGATGACCGCCGCGTAGACCCGTCCGTACGCTCTGGCCGCGGAAAGGTCGAACGGAAGTGGGTTGAACGTGGCTTCGGTCCGTTGCAGACGGTCTTGCCGCCGAGCCCGCTCGGCCGGGTCCGTGCGCGATCAGATCGCGACCACCTCGACGCGTGCCTGCGAGGAATCCCTGAATCAGCGCTCGAACGGTCGTTCGAGCCCAGGGAACATGGGGAAGTGCTTGACGTTCAACGTCGCCGGCGTCGTCCCTGCGTCAAGGCTCAGGTCCAGAGGTCCGCTACAGGGAGTGCGATGAGCCGGTCGCCGAGCGAGAGGCGGGCCTCGCCAGTGTGCAGGACGATGCCGCACGTGAAGTCGTCGCCGTGGGTGCGGAGGCGATCACGCAGCTGGGCCAGCCAGCGGGCGTCCTCTCGGCGTGGGGTCGAGGAGGCCTTGATCTCCAGGCCGACGACGCGGCCATCGCCGTGCTCGAGCACGAGGTCGATCTCGGCCCCGCCCGTCTCTCGCATGTGGTGCAGGCGCACCGGCTGGTCAGCCCACGGCAGCTGCTTCGTCAGCTCGTTCGCCACGAGGGTCTCGACCAGCGGCCCAGCGGCAGGATCGGTTGGACGACGCAGCGCAGCGACGTCCTTGCCCAGGACGGCGGCGGCAAGGCCGGTGTCGACGGCGAAGATCTTCGGCCGACGAACGACCTTGGCGGTGAGGTTGCGGGACCAGGCCGGGACCCGATGCGCGAGGAAGACCGTCTCGATCCACGGCTCATAGGTGGCCGCGGCGGCCCGGTCGAGGTTCAGTCGCGCCGCGAGCTTCGACACGACCAGCTCCTGGGCCGTGCTCGCCGCGAGCAGCCGGACCATGCCGGCGAGAGCGTCTGCGCGGCGGAGATCCGCCACGTCGTGCACCTCGCGCGCCAGGACGGCGTCGATGTAGGCAGAGAACCACCGCTGCCGCGAGCGGCCGGCGCCGGGCAGGCCTGGGTAGCCGCCCTGGACGCATCGCTTGAGGTACTCGTCTCGTGACGGGGTGGCTCCATCGTGTGCGGTCAGCGCCTCGACGCCGGCGAACGCTCGGTCGATGAACGTGCCGTCGGCTCCGCTGCGCTCGATCTCGGCGAGCGGCAAGAGCGGGATGATGTCGACTCGGCCGGCGAGCGACTCCGACAGCGTCGGGATCGTCAAGAAGTTCGTCGAACCGGTCAGGAGGTAGCGGCCAGGGCGGGGGTCGCGATCGACGACGGCCTTGATCGCGAGCACGAAGGCGTCGCCGGCCCGCTGCACCTCGTCGAACACAGCGGGCGTCCCGATGACGTCGAGGAACGTTCGTGGGTCCGCCTGGGCCGCCTGCCGCTGGTCCTCGTCGTCGAACGTGATGTAGGGCGCGCCCATGCGCGCGGCGGCCGCCTGCGCGAGCGTCGACTTCCCCGCCTGCCGCGGCCCGTGGACCACGACGACCCTGAACGCCTCGAGTGACTCTGCGACCAGTGCCGCTGCCCGCCGCTCGATCAGTCCCTCCACGTCTCCGACCTTACACGCAACATCGCGTTATCCAGCAGTTTCTCTTCGACCTGTCCCGCAATTTCTCTCACCGCTATCCCGCACTATCTCAGGGCGATGACCGGCGCAGGGCTGACGCCGCCGCGCGGCGAGCGGTGGCAGCCATCAGGAGCGCAGGCGCGTCGCTCCACTGGTCGATCGCCCCGAGCCCGGCGGGGATCCGCCGGAGGAGGACCGCCTCGGTGATCGGCTTGCGCAGCTCGTCGACGAGTGCGGCGGCGACGGTGAGGTGGCCGCGGTCGAAGAACGGCTCGATCGCCGCGGGTCCCATGGAGATGCCGAGGTCGCGCTGGCGGCGGTGGACGACCTCGGCGGCTGCTGCGAGTGCCGACCCTCGGGCGGCGCCTGTCTCCGCCTGAAGCGCGAGAGCGAGGTGGCGCTGGACCGCGCGGCCGAGCGGGGTCTCGACGAGCCGGCTGGTGGTCCACTTCGGGTACGGCATCCAGCGCTGCTCGACGACGAAGGCGAG
>JAYUDU010000312.1:0-4700 GCA_043739605.1 Acidimicrobiales bacterium
TACCTCAACGTCGTGTACCCATGGGACCGCGACGGAGTCGAAGGTCCCGGTCTCGACGCTCCTGCGATCCCCACCGCCAACCCGACAGGGGTCTACCGCCGAACGGTCACCAGGCCGAAGGGATGGGCGTCGCGGCGCACGGTCCTGCACGTCGGCGCTGCCCTGTCCGGGCTCTTCGTGTTCGTCAACGGCGAACCGGCAGGCATGGCCAAGCCGGGGAGGTTGCCAACCGAGCTCGACATCAGCCGCTTCCTCCGTGCAGGGCGCAACGTCATCGCGATCATCGTCACGAAGTGGTCGGACGCGTCGTGGATCGAGGACCAGGACCAGTGGTGGCACGGCGGCCTGCCCCGTGAGATCTTCGTGATGTCGACCGCCCCGACGTTTCTCCAGGATGTCGCCGTCACCGCGGGGCTGGAGGCGGACAACACCACGGGCACGCTCACGCTGGAGGCGCGTGTGGGTTCGCCCGGCCGTCTGCCCGCCGGCTGGCTCGTAGAGGCCGAGGTCGAGTCGCTCGATGGTGAGGGCCTCGTCGGAGGCCGCCTCACCGCCGAGGTCGCGGCGTTCGACGGCTCATCGCACGCCGCCGCGGCGTTGTCTGCACACGTGTGGCCGGGGCCGCTCGCTCGCATCTCGGCGCAGTTCCCCGGCATCGCCGCGTGGTCGGCGGAGGCGCCGAACCGCTACCGGCTCATCGTCCGCCTCCTCGATCCCGACGGCTCTGTTGTCGAGGTGACCGCGCTGCTCATCGGGTTCCGGTCCATCCGTCTCGCCGATCGCGCCCTGCTCTTCAACGGGCAGCCCGTGCGGATCTCTGGAGTCAACCGCCACGACGATCATCCAGACCGGGGCCCGGCGGTGACGCGCGCCGACATGCGCACCGACCTGCTTGCGATGAAGGCCGCCAACCTCAACGCGGTCCGAACGTCGCACTACCCGAACGACCCGCAGCTGTACGACCTCTGCGACGAACTTGGCCTGTGGGTGCTCGACGAAGCAGACATCGAGACGCACGGTCGCTGGTCCAGCCTCACCCGAGACCGAACCTTCGACGCCCACATCATCGACCGCATCCAGCGGATGGTTGCCCGCGACCGCCACCACCCCTGCGTCTACGGCTGGTCGCTGGGCAACGAGTCCGGGTACGGCGCCATCCACGATGCGGCCGCAGCCTGGCTGCGAAGAACCGACCGTTCTCGCATCGTCCACTACGAGGGCTGTCACCGTCTCGACGCCGGCTCGATCCCCGGTCCCGCGACCGACGTCGCGTGCCCGATGTATCCGACGATCGAGCAGATGGACGCGTGGCTTGCATCGAGCGATCGACGGCCGATGATCCTGTGCGAGCACAGCCATGCCATGGGCACCACGAACGGCAGCCTCCATGAGACCTTTGAGCGGTTTGATGCCGGCACCGGCATCCAGGGTGGCTTCGTGTGGGAGTGGGCCGACCATGCGCTCCGGCGCACCGACGCCAACGCGGCGACCAGGCTTGTGGTCGGGGGTGGCTTTGGCGAGGCGGACCACGATGGCACCTTTTGCGCCGATGGCCTCGTCGATGCCGACCGCACGCCGCACGCAGGTCTCGTGGAGCTGGCGTGGCTGAGCCGACCGGTCAAGGTGCGTCCCGATCCGTCGGCCGGGCGCGCCGCGAAGGGATGGGTGGTCGTCACCAACGAGCGATTCCACGTTGGCCTGGACGACCTCATCGCAACCTGGGAGCTGACGCATGACGGGGTGGTCGTCGCCACCGCCGTGCTCGACCTCCCCGCGATCGGGCCGCGTGCGAACGCAGCCGTTCGCGTGCCGCTGCCCAAACTCATGCGCTCGTCAGCGAACGGCGCAGAGGTCCACCTCTGCATCCGCACCGCCCAACGCGACGCCACGCCGTGGGCCCCAGCCGGTCACGTCGTCGGCTGGGACCAGCACGCGCTGGCGTCGGCCCCGCGGTCGCGCCACGCCCCCAAGACAGGCGAATCGGCGCCAGAGGTGGTGCTCGGACCTTCCGGCGTCGACTCCATCGTGGTCGGCGATCGGCCCGTTGTCCACCGCTTTGACGTGGCAGTGTGGCGGGCGCCAATCGACAACGACGGCATCCGGGACGACCCCTCGTCATGGCGGAGGGGCCGGCTCGGACACTGGCAGAGCCTCGGACTCGACCGTCTCGAGGCGGTGTGGCGCGACCCTGTCGTTGCGACGCACCCCGGCGGCGGGGTGCTCGTGAAGTGCGAGGGCCGCCTCGTCAGCCCGGAGGGTGCCGGCGAGATCCTGTGGCGTCGGCGCGTCCTCGTTGGTGAGGACGGACGCCTGCGGTTCGACGAGGATGTCATGGTGCCGCCGGTGTTCGATGACCTCCCTCGGTTGGGTGCCGTGCTGGAGGTCGCCGAGGGTCTTGAGACCTTCCGCTGGTTCGGCCTCGGCCCGCACGAGTGCTACCCCGACCGTCTCGCATCCGGCCTCGTCGGGGTGCATGCGCGGGCCGTGGACGATCTCGCCGAGCCTCTTGTGCATCCGCAGGATCACGGCAACCGAGCCGGCGTCCGATGGGCGAGCCTGTCGGGCGGTGGCCTCGCGGTGCGCGTCGAGCAGGACCGGGGCGGGCCGCTGCTCCACGTTCGGGCCGGCCATCACCACGATGCTGACCTCGAGACAGCACACCTGTCCGCTGACCTCATCCGACGCCCGACCACTGAGCTGCACGTCGACATCGCGGTGCGAGGAGTCGGCACCGGCGCCTGCGGCCCAGACACCCGCCCCGCCTTCCGCGTCGGCGCCGGCCGTCACCGCTGGCGCTGGTGGCTCGATGTCGGCGATGTGTCGACTGGCTGATCGATGCCGACGTCACCGAGTTGGCGTCGACCTCGTGAGGTCGAGCGAGGCGGAGCCGCCAAGCAGCACAGCCTGGGCGCTCCCCTCCAGGCCGACGTGCTCGTTGTGGGTATGCGTATGGACCACCTGGTTTGGGTCGATCGAGATGTGACGAAGGTCGAGGAGGTGCTCTGGATGCCGTGCCAGCAGGAGGACATCCGCTTGCTCCGCATCGATGTCTCTCCCGACGACGAGCTCGACCGTGGCGCTGTCGGCGTCTGAAGTGCCGACGCTCCGATCGATGGTCGGGACACCGGTCCCGTGCTGGTGCTCGACCGTCGTGGTCAGCGTCACGGTCTCGACATGACCGTTGCGTCGCAAGGCGGTGATCTGAAGCGACGCGGCGCCCGATCCGATCGGGAGGGCGGCGATGAGCGCCGCGGGGAGCACTCCGTCGGCGGTCAGGCCGAGCTCCTCCCGGACGACCCCATGTCCGAGGTCCGTCCGGATCGCCCGGGCGTGGAGGCCGACCTCGCCAAGCCCGGGCAGCGATGCCGCCACGTCCTCCGCAAACCCAAAGCCCGTGGTTGCCGGCGCCGGCAACGCGCCCAGCAGACCGGGCAGTTCACCCGCAGCCCCAGGGATGTAGCTGGCCAGCCACCTGGCATCCTCGACGCCGGGGGAGCCCGAGACCTTGGTGTCCTGCATCGCTAACCTGGTGGCCAGCGCAAGAGCGTTTGCCTCGGTGGCCACCACGTACTGACGGTGCTCCAGGATTCCCTCCAGCGCGCTCGCGCTAGCCGCGCCGTTGATCGTGATGCCGGGCTGCGTCACGCTCGGTCCCACCTCGCCGATGGTCTCGGTGTCCACCGTCCACACGACCGTTCCATCGGGGTTGGTCCACTTCGTCACGACAGAGGTGTGCCCCATTGCGCCGGCGCCCGCGGCGACCGACACGCCCGCCTTGGTCGCAAGCGTGTAGGACTCGCCCCTGACGGCGTCCGGTGACCGGGTTGCGGCGACGATCGGAGTGCGAAGCGCCTCGGTCGCGAGATCGGCCGCTGACGCCGCCAGCAGCGACAGCGCGGCGCGGGCGACCTCCATGCCGAGCGCTCCGACCTCCGCCGCACCGGCCGTGTACGCGGCCTCGTGCCTGCTCACCTCGAGCGCGAGGCTCCGCAGCAGCATGATGTCGCCTCCGAGCACGGCGCCGGCTGCTCCGATGGCCACGCTCTCCGCCGCCGACGCCCGTGACGCCACCAGCGCTCCTGCGGCCTCGACGAGCGACCGACTGCATGATGCGAGGCCGGTGACGTCGGCCTCGCGCAGGGAGGTCCCCGTCATCGCATCGCCCCGAGCTGCGGGTGCATCCCCGTGCCGACATCGTGCATGCCGCTCTCGATCAGCGTGCCGGCCTTCCGGCCAACCGCTTCGCCGATCTCCGCGACGCCGCCAACCAGCTTGGCGGCGTCCTGGAGCAGCGACCGGTGCTGGGCCTCATCCGCGGCGCGGTCGACACGCGTCGCAAGCGCCGCCGCCGCGTCTGATCGGCCTTCGAAGCGTCGCACCGTGAGATCGAGCTCATGGCGAAAGCGCTCAGCTCGGGGTCCTGTCCAGACGACGGACGAGGCCGTTCTGAGGGTGTCCGCGTCGGTGCGGAGTGATCGGGCATCGGATCGGAGGGCCGTCGCGAGGCGACGCAGACCGGCGGCAGCAGGTGAGGACATGAGAGACATTGAAGAACATATTTGGCCGGCGCGCAAGTGCAGGAGTGGAAGTTTTCGGGCCGCGAAACCTACAGTCCCGCCCCGGCCGAGCGGCCGAGCGTCGGGGGAACGAACGATGGAGGTGACAGCATGACAACAGCAGCACGCGGGGTCGATCGATCG
>JAYUDU010000313.1:0-1686 GCA_043739605.1 Acidimicrobiales bacterium
AACAGGGCGAGCCACGCCAGCAGGGCGAACACGACGCCGAGCGAGCCGTAGAGCGCAGACGACTGGGCGACGAGGCGAGGCACGTACACGGCGCCGCCGACCTTCAACAGCTCGAAGCCGATGGCGCCGAGGACCGCGCCCGGCAGGTGGGCCCGCCACGGCAGCGGACGGTTCGTCAGGGCGAGGAAGGTCCACAGCCACACGCCGACGTCGACGACGAGCGTCGCCGGCAGCGAGAGCCACGCGAGGGGGCCGGGCAACGTGCCGAGGAACGCGGTGAGGGCAACGGAGGCACCGAGCAGGGTGCCGGCGCCTGCCAGCCACGCGAGGCCGAACACCTTGGCTTTGAGCCCACGTCCTTGCACCTGCCACACCGCGCAGAAGCCGGTCTCGATGGCGCCGACGATGCCGAGACCCGACCACAACAACCCTGCCAGGCCCAGTACCGAAGTGGTCTTGCGTGAGCGTTTGGCGGCGGTGAGCGTGTCGCGGACGAGATCGGCGGCCGAGCCGGTGAGGGACAGCTGGCTGATGGCGCGGGCCGCGAGGTCTTGGTTGCGATCGACGAGGGCCACCACCGAGATGGCGACGAGCAGGATCGGGAAGATGGTCAGGAACGACGTGAGCGCGATAGCGCCGGCCAGGGTCCCGCCGCGCACCTGGTCGACCCGGTTCTTCATCTCGAACGCGGTGGCGAAGCCGGGGACCCGCCGTGAGACCCGTGCGACAACTCGTTCCACCAACGAAGGACCGGGCGCCACACCCCCTGCTTACCCGCGTAGGGTGATCTTGATGCCCGCGGCCCGCTCACTCGACGCGCCCGCCCCCTCCGACCGGACCTTCGATCCCGCCGCGCCATTGCCGCGGCATGTCGCCATCGTCATGGATGGCAACGGCAGATGGGCGGAGCGCCAAGGACTGCACCGCACCGCAGGCCACGCCAAAGGCGAGGAGTCGCTGTACCGGGCCGTCGACACCGCCATCGACATCGGCCTCGAGTGGATCACTGCGTACGGGTTTTCCACAGAGAACTGGAACCGCCCAGAAGCAGAAGTCAGCTATCTCATGGGACTGCCCGGCGAGGTCGTCGCGAAGCGGATGGACGAGCTGCACCGACGCAACGTTCGGGTGCACGTCGCCGGCCGTCGCGACGGACGCGTCCCGGAGCGGGTGCTCGCTCACATCGACGACGCGGTGGCGCGTACCGCCACCAACACCGGATGCAACTTCTGCATTGCGTTCAACTACGGCGGCCGGGCCGAGATCGTCGACGCGGTGCGGACCCTCGTCGCCAACGGTCTCACCGCAGACGAGATCGACGAAGCCGCCATCGCGTCGGCCCTCTACGTCCCGGAAATGCCCGACCCCGACCTCGTCATCCGCACCTCCGGCGAGGTTCGCTTGTCCAACTTCTTGTTGTGGGAAGCGGCGTACTCTGAGTTCGTGTTCGTAGAGACGCTGTGGCCCGACTTCGACCGCGATCACCTGCTCGCAGCCATCGGCGAATATCAGCATCGGGTCCGCCGCTTCGGCGGCCTTTAGCGCGTCGAAGGCCGCGGTCGGAAGGGGTGGCGAGCCGTCTGTACCGAGACGACGCCATCGTGCTGCGCAGCTATCCGCTGGGCGAAGCCGATCGCATCATCGAGCTGTGCACGCTCGAACGTGGCAAGGTGCGCGCCGTTGCGA
>JAYUDU010000314.1:0-1678 GCA_043739605.1 Acidimicrobiales bacterium
CTTTCCGGCCGTCTTCCCTCCTGTGCTGCTCGGTCTTCCCCCGCTCGTTCCTCGCTCCTCCAGACCTGCGCTGCTCGTCAGTCCAGACGGCCGACGGCCTGGTCTGCTTTCGCTCCGCGCCCGTAGCCGAGCGGTCAGGCAGGTGCAGCCACGAGAAGGACGATGGCGGAGCAGAAGATGCCTTCTTGGCGGCCCAGGGCGCCGAGGCCTTCGGCGCGCTTGCCCTTGACGCTGACGGGGGCGTGGACGACGGCTGAGAGGGCGGCGATCATCTGGTCGCGCCTTGGGGCGAGCTTGGGGCGTTCGCACATCACGGTGGCGTCGACGTTGACGACGGACCATCCGGCGGCGCCGACACCGGCGACCGCCTTGGCGAGGAGCACCATCGAATCGGCTCCCACCAGCGCGGGGTCGTCATCGGGGAACCACGAGCCGATGTCGCCGAGCCCCGCGGCGCCGAGGAGGGCATCGATGATGGCGTGGGCCAGCACATCGGCGTCGGAGTGACCGACGAGCCCGCGCTCGCCGGTGAAGTGCACGCCGCCGATGATGAGGGGTCTCGTCGGGTCGTCGCTGAACGGGTGGACGTCGAGGCCCTGGCCGATGCGCATGGGGGCCATCTTGGCCGCCGTGCGGTCGTTGGCGGGTAGCCTCGCGCCTCCGTGGCACGCACCCCCCCTCGTTCCTCCGCGCCCAGGGGCAGCGGCGGACGCCCCGAGGGCGGACGCTCCGGTCGAGCCGACGGTCTGGGTCGTCCCAAGTCGCGTGCGGGCAATCCGCTCGACCCCAACCGTCCCGTCCGTGATGCGCGCCCCACCAAGGGCGTCGCCAGCCCCCGCAACCGCTCTGGCGACAATCGTGTCGGCAGCCCAGACAAGGACGCCAAGGGCCTGGGCGGCGAACAGGTCGAGGGCCGCCAGGCGGTGCGGGAGCTGTTACGAGCGGGCCGGCGCCGCACGCGCGAGATCTGGATCGTGGAGGACATCGACCACGCGCCGATCGTCTCTGAGATCGAGAAGCTGGCCGCCAAGCACAAGGTGCCAGTGCGCTACGTGCCCCGCGGCAAGCTTGAGCGCGAGGCCCGGACCGACGCCCCCCAAGGCATCGTGGCCAAGGCCGCACCGTTGCCAGAGGCCGACCTTGACGAGCTGATCAACGCCAGGGCGGCCAAGGGCAAGCTCGGCCCGTTTCTGCTGCTCCTCGATGGCGTCACCGACCCGCACAACCTCGGCGCACTCCTGCGCAGTGCCGAGTACGCGGGCGTCACCGGCGCCGTCTTGCCTCGCCACCGCGCCGCCCACGTCACACCGACGGTCGCGAAGTCCGCCGCGGGTGCCGTCGAGCATGTCCCCATCTCTGTCGTCGCTGGCCTGCCCGCGGCCCTGCTCCGCCTCGGCGAGCGGGGCGTGTGGCGAATTGGTCTCGATCAGGATGCCACCGCCGATCTGTATGACCTCGACCTGGGCGACCAGCCGGTGGCGTTGGTCCTCGGAGCCGAGGGTGAGGGCCTCGGCCGCCTCACCCGAGCCCGGTGTGACGCCATCGTCGCCATCCCCAGGGGTGGCCGCATCGACAGCCTCAACGTTTCGGTGGCCGGCGCCGTCGCCTGCTTCGAGGTTGCCCGGCGGCGTGCAGCCGCCCTGGCGCGCAGCACGGCTCCCGCAGGCGACTGAGCGTC
>JAYUDU010000315.1:0-4665 GCA_043739605.1 Acidimicrobiales bacterium
CAAGCCCGCCTACGTGTACCTCACCGACGCCACCATCGACGCCATCGCCCGGAGGGCACCGACCAACCTGGCCGGACTGGCCCGCGTGCCCGGCATCGGCCCCGCCAAGCTCGAGGCCTACGGCGACCAGCTGGTCGAGGTGTTGGGCACCGTCGCGGCCGGGTGATGCGTGCCGGTTGCGGATGTGGCGGATGTGGCGGATGTGGCTGATGTGTCGGCGTCGTTGGTGGCGTCGAGCTCACCTCGATGGGTCGAGGAGCACCTTCAGCACGCCGTCCTCACGGGCCGCAAAGCACCGGTAGGCCTCTGCGACCTCCGACAGGCCCATCCGATGCGTAAAGACATCCTCTGGGTGCAGCCGTCCCGCGGCGATGAGCGGGATGAGCGCCGACCACGTCGTGGGAATGGACGCCAGCGTGACGCGGAGCGTCAGCCGCTTCATCAAGGCGACGGGCATCGGGAACGGAAACGCGAGGTTCATGCTGACACCGATGACCGAGACGGTGCCGCCCGGAGCTGTGGCGAACAGAGCGTCGGTGATGGTCTCATCTGCGCCCACGGCTTCGATGGTGGCGTCGGCGCCCCGACCCTGCGTCGCTTCGAGGATCGCAGAGACTGTCGACCCGTCTGAGGCGTCGATGGGCTCCGCCCCAAGCTGAGCGGCTCGGGCCAGGCGGCTCGGGACCCTGTCGACGGCGAGGATGCGGGCGGGCCCAAACAGCTGGGCGCACTGGAGCGCGAACACCCCAACAGGACCGAGGCCGATGACCGCCACCGTGTCTCCGGGTTTGATGTCGGCGCGCAGTGCGCCCAAGTACCCGGTGGGCAGGATGTCGGTGAGAAGGACCGCCTGCTCAAGATCGATGTCCTCCGGGAGTCGCAGCACGGAGGTGTCGGCCGCGGGAACACTCACCGCCTCTGCCTGGCCACCGGGGAGGGCCAGACTGGTTCCGAACACCCTCGGCCCGCCGTCGCGGCACACGACGGGGTCGCCGGCCCGGCAGCTGACGCAGCGCCCGCACCCGATGACCCCCGAGACGAGCACTCGATCGCCCGTGCGGACCGTCCGTACGTCGGCCCCGATCTCCTCAACGATGCCAACGAACTCGTGGCCGAGGTGCACGCCTGGAGTCATCATCGGGCCGTGGTACAGGTGCAGGTCGGAGCCGCAGATGGCGGTGCGCTCGACGCGGAGCACCAGCCCGTCTGGTCCGGGTAGCACCGCGTCCGGCACGTTCTCGACCGCAACATCCCGATCGCCTCTGAGCACGGTTGCACGCATAGCGCTGGAACCTACGCGCCGGCGCCCGCCGCCGCCTTCTGCGCACGCAGGAACCGGTGCTCCCACGCCGCCTTCTGCGCACGCAGAACGCCGCCGCCTTCTGCGCACGCAGGAACAGGTGCTCCCACGCCGCCTTCTGCGCATGCAGAACGCCGCCGCCTTCTGCGCATGCAGGAACAGGTGCTCCCACGCCGCCTTCTGCGCACGCAGAAGTCGGCGTCAGCGACTGGTGAGCAGGCTTCCGACCCGGGCGAGGTCGGCCGACTCGGCTGGGGCGACAGCTTCCCGCAGCCCCAGGTGAAAGCGCAGCACGCTGATCCACAAGACGGTGGCGAACAGGACATGCACGCCGACGAGCACCGCGGGGATGCCCGTGAAGTACTGCGTGTAGCCGACGACAGACTGCGCGATGGCGGCGAGCAGCACGACCGACCCCCGGCGCAGCACGTCGCGTGGAGCGCGCTGACGCCACGCGAGGATGAGCATGGTCGCCACGACCGCGGTAAACGTCTCGACGACGATCCCGTGGAAGCGCGCAACCGTCGGCGTGTCAAACGTGAAGCGGTGGGCCATGGCGTCGCCCGAATGGGGGCCCGTTCCGGTAAGCCCGACTCCAAGCACCATCACGAGCGCCAGCAGTGGCACCAGTGCCGTCGCGAGGTTGCGAATCGCAGGCCCGACGACGGGTCGACGCGGCCCCGGCGGGGTGCCGGCGCGCCACACGAGGACGACCGCGTTCCACACGATGATCTGGGAGAGCAGGAAGTGCGCCCCTACTGACACCGGATTGAGGTGGGTCAGCACGGTGACGCCGCCGAGCACGATCTGCGCCACGATGCCGCCGACGAGCCCGAGCGCGAGGTAGGTGAGGTCACGGCGCCGAGGTGCTCTCGCGAGGGCGCCGAGCACCGCGACGATGACCGCAACCGACACGAGACCGGTGATGGCACGGTTGGCGAACTCGATCGCCGCGCCGCTCCCGGCGGCCGCCCTCGGTACCAGACGGTCAGCGGTGCACTGCGGCCATTGTGGGCAGCCAAGACCTGACTGGGTGAGGCGCACCCCGGCGCCGGTGACGATGATCGCGGCGACGAGCACCAGCGAGACCCTGGTGATGATCGAGTAGGAGCGAGGGGAGAGGCGCAGGCGCTCCGGGATCCGGTCGAACAGCCCGTGGCCCGCAGAAATCGATGCAGCCATGTCGGGGCACAACCTACCGGTGCACGGGTGTCCAACCGCAGTCGAGCACGTCGGCGCTCCAGGCACGCGGGCGATGTTGTTGCCCTTGGGGCGCGGTGCGGATACGGTGCGCCACCGAGGGTCCGGCACCGGGTCGGGGCAGCCCTCTCCAGCAGGGGCCAGGGGCCCGGGAGCACACGTGGCAAGCGGCACCGTCAAGTTCTTCAGCCAAGAGAAGGGCTGGGGGTTCATCAAGGTCGATGGCACCGATGGCCCGGAGGTCTTCGTGCACTACTCGGCGATCCAGGGTGATGGTTTCAAGAACCTTGAGGAGGGCCAGCGGGTCGAGTTCGACCTGAAGGCCACCGACAAGGGGCAGCAGGCGACTGAGGTCAAGGTCCTCGACGCCGTCTGAGTCTCAGGCGAGTCTCAGGTCTGAGCGAGTCGGACGACGACTGCTGCGACGGCCTCGCCCGCGCCGGGCTGGCCCTGGCGCCACCGTCGAAGGGAGAACGTGAGCCGCTCCAGTTCGCGCGCCCGGATGAGTGCGGGCAGCACGGACCGCTCCTCGTCAAGCAGCGGCGCCTCAGACTCGTAGGCCGCGAGGAGGGCCCCGCGATCCGGGCCGGCTGCAAGGAAGCCGAGGGCGATGGCGATGTCTGCGACCCGCACATCCGGTCGAGCGAAGTCGAAGTCGAGGATGCCGCTCAGCTGCCCATCGACGAAGAGCAGGTTGCCGGTGTGGAAGTCGCCGTGTACGACGACGGTGGCCAACGGAACCCGGCACCTTGCGAGGTCGCCGGCGATGCGTCCGTGCTCGCGCACCATCAGGGCCGCGCCGTCCGGATCGATGGCAGCCCAGGCCAGGACGAGCTCTGGGAAGGGCCGTCTTGCGTAGTCGGCGAGACGTGGCCACGAGGTGCGGGCCGCCATCTGGAACGTCTGGGTCACCTGGTGGAGGCGGGCCAGGACTGCGCCGTGGCGGGCCGGGTCATCGAGGCGGGCACCGGCCAGGAAAGGGAACAGCGCGTGGTAGCGGCCGCCGGCCTTGACGAGCGTTGTGCCGTCGGGTGCGAGATGGGGAGGCGCCACCGGCCACCCGGCTGCCGCCATCCGAGCCAGGACCTCGTGCTCGAACGGGATGCCGCCTGCGATGCGTGCCGTGGAGTAGCGCCGCAACACGAACCGCCGGCCGCCGATGTCCACCCACCAGTGTTCGTTCACGGTGCCTGCGGCGATCGGCACCACAGCGGCGTCTGCGCAGCCAAACGCCCGCAGGACGCGCCCGACATGACGATCGGGAGGGGGAGCGCTCACGTCCGCTCGTCGAATCCGGGGTGGCCACCCAACATGTCGCCGATGTCACGTCCGCCGCACCGACCGGCCGCTGCGACGACCTCGAATCGGGCGAACATCTCCTCGGCGTACCACGACTCTTCGGCGGTGCGTCGAACGACGGCCAGATGCTCTGGAGTGGCCGCGGCGAACGATCGGATGGCGGCCGCGTCGCGCCACACGCTGAAGGTTCCCTGCACGCCGACGGGCCACTCGCCGATGCCGACCGACAGCAGGCGTCCCGGTGCGCGCAGCATCGCCCCGTCGACATCGGGCGACGCCGCCGTGAACGCACGCCAGCGCCGGACGCGGACCCGTGCCCGCGTCAACACCGCGATCGGAGCGACCCGAGGTTCGGGCTGTTCACCGCCGATGGGGACGAATGGGCCAAGGGTGTCGCCTGACCATGTTCCTCTGGCGCGGACCGGGCGAAGGACGATGGTCATCGCTTCGCTTGGATGGGCGCGGCGCGGACTTCCCCGCCCGCCTCCCACCGCGAGGATGCCCTCGACGGATGCCTCTGGGGGCCACGCCGAAAACCACGCCCAGCGCCGCAGATCCGCGCCCGGCGCGCTCGACTGGCCGCGCGCAGTTCCGAGGTGGCGACTCCACACTGGTCCGCGGTCGCGCAACCCGCGCCGCTCGAATGGCACGTTTGCGAGGAGGCGGCCGATGGGCGCGCCCGCGTAGGTGGCCAACGCGAAGGAGCACAGTCCGGTCCTTGGGCGGGAGTCGCCGGGGGGTCCGCTCGACGACATGGCGGGCAACGGTACCGGCCCGGCGTGACGCCACGTGCGAACGTGGCCGTGTGCAGACGCACCCGCTGGTCGTTCCCGTCCTCGTGGCATCGCTGGGCGGCTATCTCCTCG
>JAYUDU010000316.1:0-4640 GCA_043739605.1 Acidimicrobiales bacterium
CGTTGAGCTCGACCAGGCGCTGCGCGTCGGCCTGGTCATAGATGGTGAACCCGCTGCGGAAGCCGATCGCGGCCGCGTCCCGTCGCAGGATCCGCACGCACGCAGAGTGGAACGTCGACACCCACATCCGCTCCGCGACAGGCCCGACGAGCGCACCGACGCGCTCGCGCATCTCTTGGGCCGCCTTGTTGGTGAACGTGATCGCGAGGATCTGAAACGGGGAGACGTGCTTCTCTGCGATCAGCCAGGCGATGCGCCGAGTGAGCACGCTGGTCTTGCCGGAGCCGGCGCCGGCGACGACCAGGACCGCGCCGTCCGGTGCGACGACGGCGTCTCGCTGATCCGGGTTCAGCCCGTGGAGCAGGGCCGCGACATCTGGAAGGGGGCCGGCCACTGGACCGGCGATCCTACGTGACAAGAGAAGTTGAGCCGGTCTTGCCGCTGCATCTGCCTGGCCTCGACGTCTCCCCCTCAGCGTCAGGCGGCTCGCGCCACCACGACCGCACGCTCGACGAGCGCCCACGGGCTGAACGGCTTGGTGACGTAGTCGGTCGCCCCGGCTCGCATGCCACGCTCGACGTCCTCGGTGCCCGCCTTTGCCGAGAGCAACAGCACGGGGACGGTCTGGAGCAACTGGTCTGCGTGCATCGCGACGAGCGCGCTGAGCCCGTCCATCACCGGCATCATGACGTCGATCACCACACAGTCTGGGAGCGGTTCGAGGACCCGCATCACATCGATGCAATCCCGGCCGTTGGCGGCCTCGACGACATCCCAGCCCTCAAGCTCGAACGCCATTCGGCACAGGAGCCGAACGTCGGGTTCGTCATCGCACACCACAACGGTCGGCATGACACCTCATCGGCTGCGGGGGTTCCTTGCTGAGCGTGCTACTCCCATTCGATGGTGCCGGGGGGCTTGCTGGTGATGTCGAGGACGACGCGGTTGACGCCTGCGACCTCGTTGATGATGCGCGACGACAGCCGCTCCAACAGGTCGTAGGGCAAGCGCGCCCAGTCAGCGGTCATGGCATCGTCACTGGTGACGGCCCGGATGGCGATCGGATACGCGTAGGTCCGCTCGTCGCCCATGACGCCCACGGTGCGGACGCACGGCAGCACGGCGAAGCTCTGCCAGAGGTCACGCTCGAGGCCCGCCTTGCGGATCTCGTCGGTGACGATGGCGTCTGCTTCCTGCAGGATGCTGACGCGCTCTGGCGTGATGGTGCCGATGATGCGCACGGCCAGGCCCGGTCCGGGAAACGGCTGACGCCACACCATCTCGTCGGGCAGGCCGAGGGAGCTGCCGAGCTTGCGGACCTCGTCCTTGAACAGCGTGTCGAGCGGCTCGAGCTTCTCGAAGTGCAGCCCCTCGGGGAACGGCACGAGGTTGTGGTGGGTCTTGATGGTGCTGGACGCGCCGCTGGTGCCGCCCGACTCGACGACGTCGGGGTAGAGCGTGCCCTGGGCGAAGAACCGGACGGGGCTGCCGACACGGTCCTCGAGGGCGCGGGACTCCTCGGCGAAGATCTTCCAGAACAGGTCGCCGATGATCGCCCGCTTGCGCTCGGGCTCCTGCACGTCATCGAGGGCGGCGAGGTAGCGGTCGCCGGCCTTCACGTGGACGAGGTCGATGCCGAAGTGGCCGCGGAACGTCTCGTCGATCTGCTCGGACTCGCCCGCGCGCATGAGGCCGGTGTCGACGTAGACGCAGGTGAGCTGGTCGCCGATGGCGCGGTGGACGAGCGCGGCGACCACCGAGGAGTCGACGCCGCCCGACACGGCACAGACGACGTGCTCGTCGCCGACGGTGTCGCGGATCGCGGCGACCGACTCCTCGACCAGGTCCCTCATGGTCCAGTCGCCAGAACAGCCGGCGATGTCGTAGAGGAAGCGGGTCAGCACGTCCTGCCCGTGCGCCGAGTGACCGACCTCTGGGTGGTGCTGGACCCCGTAGATCTTGCGCTGCGCATCCTCAAGCGCGGCCACCGGGATCTCGTTGGTTCGGGCCGTTGCGACGAACCCTGCGGGCACCTCTTGGACCGAGTCGAAGTGGCTCATCCAGACGTCGCACGCAGCGTCGCCCGTAGGCAGATCGACCAGCAGCGCGCTGGTGTCGGAGGTGCGAGTGAGGGCCGTGCGGCCATACTCGCCCTTGCCGGTGTTGGCAACGATGCCGCCCAGCTGTTGGGCGATGAGCTGTGCGCCGTAGCAGATGCCAAGGATCGGGATGCCGAGCGCGTAGACCGCCGGATCGATGCGCGGCGCGCCGTCGACGTGGACGCTGGCGGGGCCGCCCGACAGGATGATGGCCTTCGGAGCGCGGGCAGCCACATCGGCGGCGGAGATGTCGTGCCGAACGATCTCGGAGAAGACGTTGGCCTCGCGGACACGACGAGCGATCAGCTGCGCGTACTGAGCACCGAAGTCGACGACAAGGACCGTCTCGTGCGGCGTGCCGGTGGTGGAGTCGCTCACCTCGCCACGCTAGCCCGCGGTCAGCCCGACCGGCTCAGCCGTGTGGAGGCAGCAACGCCGCGACGGGGGGATAACGTTCAGCACGTGATGAGCTAACGTAAAGATCGTGACGCGAAGCCTTGTAGAAGTTGCTCCTGGGCTACGCGCGCTGCTCGCCGAGGTCCCCGCCCTGGCGACGCACGTGGACGACGTTCTCCGCTACGTCGCCGACGTGGCACTGGACGAGCCGGGCAGCCTCGCGTTCGCCCCGCGCGACTCGGTGTTCGCCCGAGCGGTACAACGCGACTTCCATGAAGACTTCGTCGCGCGGATTCGGGGCATGGTCCCGACCCTGACTGCCGACGAGCTTGCCGAACGGGCCGGCGTGAGCGCCGTCCGCCAGTTCGCCCAGCGGTTGCGACGGGCCAATGCCATCGCGCTTCCGCTTGGCCGGTCCTTCCTCTACCCGGCGTTCCAGTTCACCGCCGACGGCAACCTGCTCGCGTCCGTCGCCGCCGCGAACGCACGCCTCCTGGCCCCCGAAGACCCGTGGGGTGCGGTCGCGTGGTGGACCGAACCCAATCCGCGCGTCGGCAACCGAATCCCGGCGGACTTCGCACGTGACGAAGACCTTCTGCGGCGACTGCTCGATGCCGACCTCGAATGACCGCTACGTGGCCACCGGGCGGACTCATCCAGGCGACCCTCTTGCGGCGCACCCTGGATGTGGGCACCGAACTGTGGCGAGTCCACGAGGCGACAAGGTTCGCTCCCGAGGCGTTCAACCCCGTCCACCGCCCATCATGCAGCCTCGCCGGCGGCCGATTCGACAGCGTCACGGGGAACTTCGCCCACCTCCACGCGGCTACCAACATGCGCGGCGCGCTCGCCGAAACCTTCGCCCGTGAGGTGACCTTCCCGGCCGAGCACCGACCGATCCTCGCCGCCAGGCTGGCCGGACGGGCACTCAGCCAGCTCGTCACCACCCGGCCCCTCACCCTCATCTCCGTGCAGGGCCCTGGTGTCGTCAGCCTCGGCGCGGGTCCATGGCTGACCGGTGGCGACGAAGGCGTCTACCCCGTGAGCCGCCAGTGGGCACAGGCAATCCACGACGCCGCCGCACCGGAAGCCGGCGGACTCATCTGGCAATCACGCCACGACCCCGCCACGACCAGCGTCATGCTGTGGGAATCATCTGCCGCCACCGGCATCGTCGCTGGTGGAGTCTCCTACCGCCTCGACGCCGACATCCCCTCGGCCGCCCGAGCGATCACCGAGTACCTGGCGGAGTGGGGCCTCTACGTACCGAAGCGGAACGCGTAGGCCACGAGCCGACGGCGCGTCAGGCGTTGTTCTTGGCGCTTCTGCGCCGACCGGCGTAGCCCCTCGTCCGCCTCTACCCGACGACGAGGTCGGCCTTCTGGAAGTCCTTCAGGGAGCCATAGCCGGTGGTTGCCATTGCGGTGCGGAGGCCGCCGAGGAGGTTCGTGCGGCCGTCGCCGGTGACCCCGGGACCGTGCAGGATGCGCTCGAGGCTGCCCAGCCGCGGCACGCGAACCACCGAACCTCGGGGCAACGTCGGATGCACGGACATACGCCCCCAATGCAAACCCCGGCCCGGGGCCTCGTCCGCGCCCGCAAATGGTGCCCCAACCATCATCGCGTCTGCGCCGCATACGACGGCCTTGGCGAGGTCTCCCCCGGTGTGCATGCCGCCGTCAGCGATGACCTGGCAGTACACGCCCGTCTCGTCGAGGTGACGCATCCGCGCGGCACGGGCATCTGCGATGGCGGTGGCCTGCGGAGCGCCGACGCCGAGCGAGGTCCGCAGCGTCGACGACGCGCCCGATCCGACGCCGACGAGGATGCCGGCAGCGCCGGTGCGCATCAGGTGCAGCGCCGCTTGATAGCTGGCGCAGCCGCCGACGAGCACCGGCACGTCGAGCTGGCGGATGAACCGCTTGAGGTTCAGCGGCTCGCGGTTCTTGGAGACGTGCTCTGCGGACACCACCGTGCCGCGGATGATGAACAGGTCGAGCTCTGCGGCGACGAGGTGATGCGCCAGCTCCACAGTGCGCTGCGGCGTCAGCGAGCCGCACGTCGTCGCGCCTCCGGCACGCAGCTCTGCGATGCGGTCGCGGATGAGCTCTGGCCGGATGGGCGCCTCGTAGAGCGCGGCAAGCC
>JAYUDU010000317.1:0-11410 GCA_043739605.1 Acidimicrobiales bacterium
GGCTCCGATGGGGAGGAGACCTACGACATGCGCGGCGACGAAGTCGACCTAGAGCCGCTGGTGCGCGATGCTGTCCTCCTGGGTCTGCCCCCGGCACCCCTCTGCAAGGAGGGTTGCCGAGGTCTATGCCCACAGTGCGGGGCCAACCGCAACCTGGACGCCTGCTCGTGTGACGAGCCGACGGACCCGCGGTGGGCGGCCCTCGATGCTCTTCGGAGCACCGAATCCCAGCCTTGACTGAGTTCCACTGGCAGACATCCCTCCGAGAAGAAGAGCGCGACCGATCTCATGGCCGTCCCCAAGAAGAAGAAGTCGAAGTCGAAGACCCGCATGGCGCGGGCTTCCAACTACGTGCTGAAGGTCCCGTCGCGGAGCATCTGCCCCCGCTGCGGCGCCGCCAAGGTCCCGCACATCGTGTGCGGTGCGTGCGGCTGGTACCACGGCCGCCAGGCTGTCGAGGTCTAGTCCCGGCTCGGCTGTTGAGCGCAACGTGAGTACCAAGCTGCCCATCGCTGTCGATGCCATGGGCGGCGATAAGGCGCCCGGCGACATCGTTGCCGGGGCCATCGCGGCCCAGGCACAGCTCGGCGTGCCCATCGCTCTCGTAGGTGACCCAGACGCGCTCGCCGCGGCGGGCATCGACACCGGTGGCCTTCACATCTTTCCGGCGTCCGAGGTCATCGGCATGGCCGACGACCCCGGTCAGTCGGTGCGGAGAAAGAAGGACAGCTCGCTCGTGCGGGCTGCGGAGGCGTGCCGCGACGGCCACGCTTGCGCCATGGTCTCTGCCGGCAACACCGGCGCCACCATGGCATCGGCGTTGCTGCGCATGGGCCGGCTCCCCCAGGTCATCCGGCCCGCCATCGCCACCCCGCTGCCCCGTCCGAGTGGCGGTCACACGGTGTTGCTCGACGCCGGCGCCAACGCCGAGTGCACCTCCGCGATGCTCGTGCAGTTCGCGCAGATGGGCTCCGCTTTCGCACGGGCCAGGTTTGGCTTGGACTCGCCCCGCGTTGGTCTGCTCTCCATCGGTGAAGAACCAGGCAAGGGCGATGCGCTCCGCAAGGAGACGTACTACGCGCTCGAGGGCCAAGGCGTGAACTTCATCGGCAACGTCGAGGGCCGCGACATCCTGACGGGCGAGGTCGATGTCGTGGTGACCGACGGCTTCACTGGCAACGTCACCCTGAAGAGCCTTGAGGGTGCCATGCGCACGCTCAGCGCCGCGGTCATGGAGGTCCTGCTCGGAACCGAAGAGGCGCGGGTCGCCAGCGCCCCGCTGCTTGACGGGTTTCTCGGGTTGGCGTCACGGCTCGACCCAGACACCACCGGCGGCGCGATGCTGCTGGGCGTCAAGGGCGTGTGCATCATCAGCCACGGCTCTTCCTCTGCCCAGGCGATGGTCAACGCATGCCGGGTGGCCGCGTCGATGGTGGACGCAAACGTCGTCGCGGCGATGGCTGCGGCGGTCGCAACGCCCCATACCGCCCCCTGAGCGGTCGTGCTGAACGGCATCTGACGACACCCGCCGTTCGCGAGATCGTTCGGCAGCGTCGGCTACTGTCCCTCGATCATGCCTGCTGAGACCCATGTCGGTGGTTCACCGATGACCCGCGATGAGGTGCTGACCCTCATCCGCGACCGCCTGGCCGACATCCTTGAGATCGAGCCGGGCGCCATCGCAGAAGGGGCCTCCTTCGCAGACGACCTCGACGCTGACAGCCTGGCGCTCATCGAGCTCGTCGAGGCGCTGGAAGAAGAGGTCGGGGAACGAAGCGTTGGGTTTCGGATCGACGACGACGACCTCGAAGACCTCAAGACGGTCCGCGATGCCGTCGACTACGTCCTCGCCAAGCTCGGCTCCTGAGCTCCAGCCGGTCAGGGGGAGCTGCGCGTTGGGGGAGACGCCGGACGCCGCGCTCGCTGGCCTCGCGGTGCGGCTCGGCCGCGATCCCGACGCGCCCGGCCTCCTCGTTCGCGCCGTCGCCCATCGTAGTTACTGCGCGGAGAACCCCGGCACCGACTCCAACGAACGCCTCGAGTTTCTCGGCGACGCCGTCCTCGGCCTCGTCGTCACCGACCACATCTTCCGCGCCCATCCAGAGCTGCCTGAGGGCGAGCTCGCCAAGTTGCGGGCGTCGGTCGTGAACTCCGCGGTGCTCGCCGAGGTTGCCGCAGAGCTCGGCGTCGGTCCGTGCATGCAGCTTGGCAAGGGCGAGGACGCTTCGGGCGGGCGCGACAAGCCGTCCATCCTCGCCGACGCCACCGAGGCCATCATCGGAGCCACCTACATCGACTCCGGGTGGTCCGCGGCCAGCGCGCTGGTGATGGACCTCCTCGCAGAGCGCATGGCAGAGGCCGCCATGGGCCCTGGCGGCCAAGATCACAAGACGCGCTTGCAGGAGCTGGCTTCCAGCCGCTTCCAGAGCCTCCCTCGGTACGAGGTGCAGGACGAAGGCCCCGACCACGCCAAGCACTTCCACGCCGCCGTGGTCGTGGCCGGCCGCCGCTTCGATGGCGGCGAGGGTCGCAGCAAGAAGCAGGCAGAGCAGGCCGTGGCCCGCACCGCTTGCGAGTCACTCCATGCCGAGTTGTCCGCCGACGTGGCGTCTCCGCAGTCTTCGGGGATCACCCCGTCTGCCCACTCCGATGAGGAAGTCGCGTGATGTATGCCTGAGTTGCCAGAGGTCGAAACCATTCGCAGAGATCTCGACAAGGAGATCAGCGGAAAGAAGATCAAGATCGTCGAGGTCACCGGCGGACGCTCTGTCCGGCGTCGTCCCGAGGAGTTCAAGACGAGCCTTGAGGGCCGCAAGGTTGGTGGCGTGTCCCGCAAGGGCAAGTACCTGCTGGTGCGCCTCGACTCCGAGGACGTCCTGGTCATCCACCTCGGCATGAGCGGTCAGCTGCTCAAGGCGGCGCACAAGGATGCGGTCGCCGACCACACCCACGCTCGGTTCACGTTCGCGCCGCCCGGCGCCACCGAGATCCGATTCGTCGACCCGCGCACGTTCGGTGAGCTGTTCGTGACGACGCCAGAAGGCATCCCAACGGACATCCCAGAGCTCGCCCACCTGGGCTTCGATCCGCTTGAGACCCCCATGAGCTGGGATCGGTTTGGCTTTTTGCTCAAGCAGAAGAAGAGCAAGCTGAAGTCCCTCCTCATGGATCAGAGCTTCATCGCCGGTATTGGCAACATGTACGCAGACGAGATCCTCTTCCACGCTGGCCTTCGCTATGACCGCGCCTCTGACAGCCTGTCGACCGCCGACGTCCGGCGCCTGTGGCGTTCGATGACCGAGGTGTTGGCCGAGGCCATCAAGATGCGCGGCTCAAGCCTGGCTGACGAGCAGTACGTCGACCTCTTCGGCCGTCTCGGCAACTACCAGAACGAGCACCAGGCGTACGCCCGCGACGGCCAGCGCTGCAAGCGCTGCCGCGGCACCATCAACAAGGTCAAGTTCGCCGCTCGCAGCACCTACTTCTGCAACTCCTGCCAGGTCTGAGTTTCTGCCGCAGGGGGTAAGCGCCTCCGACGCACCCCCTGCGGGGACCTCCGCTCGCAGCGCTCGCTTTGGCCCGCTGCGCCGTGCTGAAGAAGTCGATGCGCTTCCTCCCTGCGGGCGCGCACCGTCTCCTCCGCTCGTTCCTCCGCCGGCGCACGTCCTCGTACGTGCAGCGCACCGACGGCACTGGCTCCGCCAAAACCCTGGCGGTCGGTCCACTCCACTCGGTCACACTCTGGTACCGCTGTGACCCGCGGGGAGGGTCACGGCACCACCAGACGAGCCGGCGGCGGGTCCTCGTACATAGATGAACCGTCAGCGACGCCGCACCATTCCGGACGGTGCATCACGGTGCGAAACCAGGCGGAACGACGTCTGCGGCGCCGATCGCCGCCTCGTTGCCTCTTCGTCTTCGCGCCAGCCTCACGACGTGGCCCGTGAGGGAGCCATGCCGACGGAACGAGGCGGGACGAGGCCCGCGCGAAACGTCAGCTCGAAAGACTGGCGCGGACCGCCGCCACGATCGAGGCGTCCGCGCAGGCCTTCGCGAACGCGGCGAGGCGGCGGTCGACGTCGCGCTGCAGGAGGCGGACGCCGATGCGGTCGGCGATCGGTGACAGTGCCTTCGGCTTGACCGCGAAGGTGTAGCGCCACGTCGCGCGGGTGCGGCCGCCGCCGAGATCGGAGAAGCTCCAGCCGCCGCTGAACGTCTCGAAGAACCACGGCCCCTCGACCATGCGCATGCCGACCTGGGTCGGCGGCCGGAACGACAGGTACTCCGAGATCATGTGCAGCCCGTGGTGCGAGGTCGTCGAGGTGCGCACGCCCTTCGCTGCGTGCGTGGCGCCGTCGAGGAGGTGCTGCTCCTTCACGAATGGATCCCACCGGTACCGCAGCTCGCCATAGGTCTGGGAGAGCGCGAACACGACCTCGATGGCGAGGTCGACCTCGACGGTCGATTCGATCCGCGGCATGCGCACATCCTGGCCGCAGCGGAGGGCCCTACGCGGTCGGCGTCAGCCCGAGGCCGTGCACGCGGCCACCGGCCGAGACGCGCAGGTCGTTGATGGCCTGACGACCGAGGGCGATGTCGGCGTCCGAGCCCGGCGGAACCGTGCCCTGCTGGGTGAACGCGGTGAGCCGCTTGTCGAAGCGGTCGATCAGGTCGACGATCTCCGGGTTGTACTGCATGGTGTCGCGCTGGTCGGCGGTCAGCGCGCCGTTCGCGGCCCCGACGACCTTGCACGCCGCTGGCATGCCGGCGTCGGCGGCTGCCGTAGCAGCGCGGATCGCGTCGGCGAACTTCTGGAGCACTGGCTCAGCGGTTCCGAGCGTCGACATCCCTGTGCTCGCGCCCCTGTAGGCGCGCCCCCTGCGCGGGTAGCCGGCGGTGTCGTACGCCGCGTCGTCAGTCTTCATGACCGCCTTGAACGCAGTCTCGGCGGCGACGAGCGCGGCCTGGGTGTTGGTCGCGGTGAAACCGCCGCTGACGGCCTCGAGCGCCGCGAACAAGCTCGCGGTCGTAGTGCTTGCGGCCGCGGGCCATGCCGATGTTGAGATGGCCCATTTCGTGGTCCTTCAGGACCTGACCCTTGGCGCCCGTGTATTCCGACGCCAGGTCCATGAGGAAACTCATTTCGGTCTCGATCTCGACGTAGGCCGGACGGCCGTGCACCGCCGCGGTGTTGTACGCGGGCTTCGTCCAGCCGACGATGCCGGCGCCGTGGTCGGCGCCGATATCAGCCTCAGGCTTCTTCTCGATGAAGATGCCGGCGTCGCCCGAGCCCTTCACGGTGGTCTTCACCCGCTTGCTGGTCATGCGCTGCACGCGCATCGGCGCGCCTTCGGCCTGCCCCGACACGCCACCGCCGAACGAGCCACCCTCCTCGTCCTCGACCTCCGAGTCCTCGTTGCGCTGCAACACCGCGCTCACGGCGGCGTTGCCGGCCTGGCGCTGCAGGAGCAGCGTCGGGTGCCCGGCCATTCGGGCGCCCGCGGCTCGGCCGCCTCGGAGGCTGGTGGTCACGGCGTGCACGTGCACGGCTCCAAGTGTGCCAGTCGCGCTGACCGGATGCAGGCACGGAGGCCTGTCGCGTGGGCCGGTAGGGTCAGCGACCGCCGATGTTCCTCAAGCAGCTGACCATCAAGGGCTTCAAGTCCTTCGCAGAGCCCGTCACGCTCGACCTCGAGCCGGGGGTCTGCGTCGTCGTCGGCCCCAACGGGTCGGGGAAGTCCAACATCGTTGACGCCGTCGCCTGGGTGCTCGGTGCGCAGGCGCCGCGGGCCGTGCGCTCCTCGAAGATGGACGATGTCATCTTCGCTGGCACATCCAAGAAGCCGGCGCTGGGGCGGGCCGAGGTCAGCCTCACGATCGACAACTCGGACGGCACCCTGCTGGTCGACGGCCAGGACGTCACCGAGATCCGCATCACCCGCACGCTGTTCCGCTCCGGCGACTCCGAGTACGCCATCAACGGTCAGAGCTGCCGCCTGCTCGACATCCAAGAGATGCTCAGCGACACCGGCGTCGGCCGTAGCCAGCACGTCATCGTCAGCCAGGGCAACCTCGACGGGGTCCTGAATGCCCGCCCAGAGGATCGCCGCTCCATCATCGAGGAGGCCGCCGGCGTCTTGAAGCACCGCCGTCGCCGCGAGAAGTCGATGCGGCGGCTGGAGTCCACCGACGCGGACCTGCTCCGTGCCCAGGATCTGGTGCGCGAGGTGCGCCGCCAGATGAAGCCCCTGCAGCGCCAGGCCGACGCGGCGCGCCGCCATGACGGCGTCGTGGAGGAGCTGGCGACGCTCAAGGCGTTCGTCGCGGGGCGCGATCTCGGCACCATGCGCTCGCGGCTCACCGCAAGCGATCAGGTGCGGTCCGATCTTGCGGCGGCCGAGCATGCGTCAGCCGATGGCGTTGCCGTCCTCGACGCGCAGGTCGTAGCGGCAGAGGCGGAGGTGTCGGGGGTGGCCGAGGTGGCCGCGGCGGCTGGTCTCGCGGATGACCTCACGCGGGCGGAGCGGTTGCGCGAGCGCGCCCGTGGCCGGGCCGGCGTGGTGACCGAGCGCCTCCGTAGCGTGCAGACAAGCCTGCAATCCCAGGCAGATGAGTCGGTCGTGGCTTCGCTCGAAGCCGACGGCGCTCGGCTCGCGGCGGAGCTCGCGGAGGTCGAGGTCGAAGCCGCGAGCATCGCTCCGGCGCGGGAAGAGGTTGCGGCCGCGGAGTCCGAGCTGGCGGCGGAGCGGGCCCACTTCGATGTCGAGTGGGGCGAAGGCGACGGGATGGCTGTGCCCGGCACCCTGACCACCGGTGCTCCCATCGATGCGCCGGTCCTCACCGCGGCCGAGGTGCGCGGCGAGCTGGGTGCGCTGCGCCAAGGCGTCGATCGAACCCGCGGCCAGCTCACCCGCGCCGAGGCCCGACTGGCTGCGTTGACGCAGCGAGCGGAGCGGCTGGGCGGGGAGCGAACGCGGCTCGCCGCCGACGTCGCAGAGGCCACGGCGGCGGAGCCCCGGCTGGGCGACGAGGTGGCGGCGAGCGCGGTTGCGCGCCGCGCAGCCGAGGCTGCGCTCGCGGCAGCAGAGATTGCGCTGGCCGCCGCGGAGGCGGATCGCCACCGATGGACGGCGCGCCACGAGGCGCTCGCCCAGGCCCTTGACGGAGCACGCGCTCGAGCGGGTGCGGAGCGGCTCGCCGGCGTCGACGGCGTCGTCGGCACCTTGCTCGAGTTGGTCGACGTTGACGATGGCTGGGAGTCGGCGTTCGAGGCGGCGTGTGGCGAGGCCGTGGCCGCCGTCATCGTTGATGGCTCGCCCGCCGCTCGGCGCGCACTGCACCACCTCGGCGACGCCGCCGGTGGCGGGGGAGCCGTCATCGCCCTCCCCGATCCCGGTGCCGGCGTTGGCCTTCCGTTCCTGCCGGAGCTGCCGGGGCTGGAGGCCGTTCGCACCCACGTCCGTTCGCGCCTCACCGGTCTCGACGCGTTGCTCGACCTCCTGCTCGCCCACGCCGTCTGCGTGCCCGGCACGTGGGAGGAGGCGCTCGACCTGGCGCTCGACCGCGGAGACCTGGTCGTGGTCACGCGCGCCGGAGATCGCTTCGCGGCCACCGGTTGGCGAACCGGGGCCGGCGGCACGGGCGCGACCGGAGCGTCGTTGGAGGAGGCCGCCCACGCCGCCGCCGCGGCCACGGATGCGGCGGCGACTGCTCGAAGCGGGTTGGTCACCGCCCGCGATGGAGCGTCCGCGGCGCGCCAGGCCGAGACCGACGCTGGTCGACGCCGCCAGGCCGCCGTCACCCGTCGCACCTCCGGCGCGTCGACCCTTGACCGCATGGAGGGCGAGCAGAGCGACGTCGACGCGGAGGCCGCCGCACTCACCGGCGATGTGGCAGAGCTGCGTGCCCGCGTCGAGCGTGAGGCGGCACGCGTCGATGAGCTCGGTGTGCTTCTCCCGGATCTTGAAGCGGAGGAGCTCGCCGGCAAGGAGCGCGACCTCGCTCGCCGCGCCGCCAGGCGTCGGCTGGAGGAGCGGTCGGCGTCGGTCACCGGGCTGCGCAAGGATGTCGATGTGCGGGCCGGCGGCCTTGAGGAGCGGCGCACCTTCCTCACCCGGAAGAGCGCGGAGGTGGCGGAGCGGCTCGTTCGGTTCGAGGCGGAGCGCATCGACGCAGAGGCTCGTCGCGTGCGCCTCGAGGCGGAGCGGGCAGAGCTGCGCAGCCTCGCCGATGCCCTCGAGGTCGTCGGCTCCGAGCTGGAGCAGGTCGTCGGCGGGCTGCGCCAGCGCAGGGCGAAGCAGCAGGCGCTGACGCGTGCCGCGACCGAGCGCCTTGAGCGCTTGCGCCGCGAGCGAGCCGCCGCGGAGCGTCGTCTGGCCGAGGTGCGGGAGCGCCAGCAGCGAGCCGAGGTGGAGGAGACCGAGCTGCGCCTCCGGGTCGAGGCGGGCATCGAGGCATGCCTCGCGCTTGAGCTGGAACCCGACGACGCCGTGGCGGCGGCAGCTGATCCGGTCAACCGCCCCGATCTGCCCACCGGCACCACGGTCGAACGGCGCGTCGCGGATCTCGAACGCGACCTTCGCCTCATGGGGCCGGTCAACCCCCTTGCGCTGCAGGAGCTTGAGGAGCTCGAAGAGCGCGGTCAGTTCCTCGAGAAGGAACTTGATGACGTGAAGTCGGCGCGCCGAGATCTTGCCAAGGTCGTCAAGGCCATCGACGAGGAAATTGTCACTGTCTTCGCGGCAGCATGGGCAGATGTCAGCCAGAACTTCGAGAAGCTGTTCTGCTCATTGTTCCCCGGTGGTGTCGGCCGATTGCGGCTGACCACGCCAGACGACTTGCTCAACACTGGCATCGAGGTCGAGGCCAAGCCCAGCGGCAAGAACGTGAAGTCGCTGTCGTTGCTGTCCGGTGGCGAGCGCAGCCTGGTGGCGCTGGCGTTCCTGTTCGCAGTGTTCCGCAGTCGGCCATCGCCCTTCTATCTGATGGACGAGGTGGAGGCGGCCCTCGATGACATCAACATCTCCCGCTTCCTCGGCCTGCTCGACGAGTTCCGCTCTGAGGCGCAGCTGCTCGTCGTCAGCCACCAGAAGCGAACCATGGAAGCCGCCGATTGCCTCTACGGCGTGTCGATGCAACCCGGCGGCGGCTCCAAGGTCGTCTCAGAGCAACTGCGGACGACCTCGACGCCGTAGCGCTCGCCGTCAGGGTACCAAGGTCGCGAGCTCCGGCCGCCCGACCTCTGAGGCCCGGCGGGCCAAGCCTCGGTCGAACGTCATGACGGTGCCATCCCAGCGGTCGGCCAGCGCCACGAGGTGTGCGTCGCTGACGTGGCCGTGGGTGCGGATGGGCACCACCCCGCGTCCTGGTGCAATGTCGTCGGCCCACAGCACATGACCGCCGGGCCGGGCGCGGACATCGTCCAAGAAGCCGAGCACCGTCGCGGAGGAGAGCGGCGGGTCGAGGACGCCCGGGTTGATCGCCAATCGGATGAGCCCGAGCTCGGTGATCGAGCACGTCGCCAGCTCGCCGACCGTCGCGACCCAGGCGTGGGCTCGCTCGTGGTGGACGTGGGCGGTGTGCAGCAGCGCAAGCAGGACGTTCACGTCGGGGAGTGGCGTTCGTTGTGAGGGTGGCGTCACCGGCCGGCCAGGAGCAGTGCCGCCTCGGCGTCATCGTCAGCGAGCACGTCCTCCAGCTCGGCGGTGGTGCCCAGGAGCACACGTCCCCCCGCGGTGCGCATGCCGTTGCGTCGAGGGCCGCCGTCGTCGCGCGTCAGCGTCATCCTTGCGAGCATCGACACCGCGGCGCCGACCGAGATCTCGTCGCGTTCAGCAACGGCCCGGGCTGCGGCCAGCACGTCATCGTCGATGACCAACGTCGTCCGCATGTTGTGATGCTACCGCATCACAACATCAGTGCGAGCGTGCCAACCTCCCGTCGCTGAACGGCTTGTTGCGGAAAGCCCTCGCTGACGCCTGACGGGTGTGACGCACCGGGAAACGCCGCCGCGGCTCAGGGTGCGGTGAGGCGGACGACGAGCTCGCGCACGAGCGCAGGATCGTCGGGCGGCACTATCGCGGCACCGACGACGAGCAGCGACGCAACGCGCGAGCCAGCCGTGCAGAACCACAGCCGGTCGAAGTTCTGCTGTCGTATCAGTGTCCGGCAGGTCGGCTCGCTGCTCGGGACCTCCGTGGCCGGCAGCTTCGTCGAGGCGAGCGTGCCCGTCGTGATGCTGGTCGCGTACGCGGCCGCTCCGGCGGCCGAGCCAAAGTCGAGCACCTTGAGCTCGATCCCGGCTTGTGATCCGCGCCCGGCTTGTGATCCGTGCACCTGCCAAACGGCTCGGAAGCCTGAACGGAACACCCAGGTGCTGAGCTGGCGGGCATATTCGTCGGGATCTGCGCCGACATTGGCGGCGGCCGTGACGTCAAGCGCTCCGATCACGCCGGGCGTCGCCTTCAGGCGGACGAACCGAGCGCCGACGGGCAGGCCCACGATCCGCTCGTAGCCGGCGGCGTCGAGCGGCGGTGAGGGTGGCACCGTCGAAGGGCGAGTCGTCGTGGTGGTGAGAGGTTCGGTGGTCGTTGGGAGCGCGTTCAGGTCGACGCCGGGCTCCGTGCGGATGGTCGTCACGCCCGCAAAACCAACGGTCGGCAGGGCGAGGCCGAGCACAGCGACGAGAACGACGACCGCCAGCACGGTCCGGCGCCGCGGCAGGGCGTGCGGCATCGAGCCCGCCCAGTCCGGCCCCAGCTCGGCGAGGACCCGCGTCTCGGGAACGTCGGTCCAGGGGTCGGGCACCCACGCAATGTTCCCGTGGTCGGGATGCTCGTCGTCCGATTGCATCACGACCGGTCGTACTCCAGGGCCCGCGTCCACGCCCCGACGCCCTCGGTGGCGCTTCTTATCATCGCGAACAGGAGCAGGTAGGCGCCGAGCTGCAGTGCACCGCTCGCCAGCACGAGGGTTGACACCGTGGGTCCTGGACCGTCCGACGCCACGACGAGGATGCCAGCTGCGCCGAGCGACGCGGACCCGATCCACATCCCGAGCCACGTCAACCACGCCGCGGGGACCTCCTGATCGAGTTCCTCGCAGTCGATGCGTCCAGCCCGAACTGCGATGAGCACGACGAAGGGGACGATGATGATCCCGGTCGGGCCGATCGGTGCAAGCCACACGATCCACCCTGGCGTCGACGTCACTCCTGCGACGTTCGCAGCATCGATCGCCGACTTCGCCCAGGCCAGCACTGCAACCAGCGTCATGAGGGCCAGCGCTGCGCCGGACACGGCGACGGCGAACGCCCAGTGGGGCACGTCGAAGCCGCCACTGCGTTGCGTCACCTCGCCGCTGGGCAGGCGAACCAGCCGGCGCATCGCCACCGTTGACACGCCGAGCTGGA
>JAYUDU010000318.1:0-4621 GCA_043739605.1 Acidimicrobiales bacterium
CTACAGCCTCGGCCACACCGGCATCCTCCGGTAGGCCCGCTGGGCGTCGCGCTGGTCGCGCCCGCGACAAGCACGCCTGCAACTGCAAACACGAGGGCGGCGCCGGCGAGAGCGCCGACCGTCGAAACGCCGGCGATGGCAGCGAGCGCGGTACCGAAGATGACCTCACCTACGTTCTCTGCCTGGGACAGCATCGAGTGCACGGTCGCTCGTACGGTGCTGGTCGTCCGGCCGTTGAGCCACACAACTCCGGCGGCGCGCAGAACCGGATCCGCGACGCCAGCCAGGAGCAGTACGCCCGCCACCGCCGTCGCGGCGTTGGGCGCCCACGCGAACAGCACCAGCCCAACGGTGCCGGCGAAGCATGACGCCACATACGTCCGGCGAGGGACGGCAACGGCGGTGATGCGACCTTCGACGACGCTCAGCACGAGCGCGCCGAGCGCGGCGCCGACGAGGCTGATCGCCGCGAACCACACGACCGGATCGAGGTGTCCGGGAATGCCAAGCCCGACGAGCCGAACCTCTCGCAAGCGACCGACGGTGAGTCCACCGTTGACCAAGAACGTCGCCGCCAGCACGACGAACACGACCCGATCCGAGCGCGCTAACCGAAGTCCGCCTCGCAAGATCGATGCCGCGTCGCGCCACCGTCGTCCAGCCTCGATCGGAGTGAACCCGGTCTCGGGCCACCGAGCGACGACGACCACGCCCAGCGCCACCATTGCCGCACCGGCGGCGACGATCGCCGTCGACAGGGTCGTTGCCCAGGCCAGCACACCGAAAGACACGATGCCGATGGGCGTGCCGGTGAGGTCCCATCGGGCCTGCGCGAACAGCACCCGATCGATGCGCTCGGGCGCGTCGAGCTCATCCGTCACCCATGCGACGTCGGCCCCACTGGAGAACGCCCAGCCAAGTCCCCACAAGCACTGCGATACGACGAGCGCCGGGAACCCGGTCACCAACCCCGCCGTCGCCATGCCTGCACCCATCACCACGTGGCCGATGACGAGCGACAGGCGCCGGCTGACCGCGTCGGCCAGAACGCCGCACGGCACCTCGGCGAGTGCGACCGTGATGCCCTGGAACGTGCCGATGAGCACGAGCTGCGCGGGAGCGAGGTGCGCGACCGTGACCAGGTAGACGGCGGCGACAAGCCAGTACCCGCGGCCGAGGACTGAGCGAAGGCACGCCCACCTCAGATAGCCGGCGACGAGTGTCGTGCCCCGGTCCGAGTCCCCGACGTCGATCACATCAGTCACCTCGGTCACGTCGGATACCTCGGACACCTCGGACACCTCGATCGCCGGGGCCGGCGCGGCGGCGATACTGGCGTCGTGTTTCTCCTGAAGGCAGCCGTGGCGGTCGGGGCGGTGCTGCTGGTGACGTGGGGCCTCTTCATGGTCGTGTTGTTGGCGTTCCGGCCGCGGGGCATCAGCTTCTCGGAAGCGAAGCGGCTGGTGCCGGACATCATGCGCTTGTTGCGGGCCCTGCGGAGTGATCCGACGCTGCCGAGCGGTGTGCGCCGGAGGCTGACGCTGCTCCTCGTGTATCTCGCGTCGCCAATCGATCTCGTGCCGGACTTCATCCCTGTCCTGGGCTACGCCGATGATGTGATCGTTGTGGCCGTGGTGTTGCGTTCCGTCGCGCGACTCGCCGGAGCTGAGGCCATCGACCGACACTGGACGGGCAGCGAAGCGGGTCTCGCGCTGATCCGCCAGCTCGTTGGGCTGCCGATCGTCGACACCGGCGCGGCAGGAACAGGGCAGTCATGACGGGGGCTGGCGCCGATGTCGACTCGGGCCGCACACCGTCGAGCCGGTCGTGGCTGAGCCGCAACCTCGTCGTGCTGTGCGGAGTGAGCTTCTTGCAAGACGCCGCCAGCGAGCTGCTCTACCCGGTGCTGCCGATCTTTCTGACCGTCACCCTCGGCGCGCCGGTCGTGGTGGTCGGTGTGGTGGAGGGGTTCGCGGAAGGGATCGCCGCGCTGGTGAAGCTGTTCGCGGGCCGCATCGCAGACCGGCGACGCCCACGGCCGTTGGTCGCGCTCGGCTACGGACTAGCCGCATGCGGCAAGGTGGTCGTCGCCGCGGCTGGGGTGTGGCCGGTGGTGCTCGCCGGTCGAGGTCTCGACCGCTTCGGCAAAGGCGTTCGCGGCGCCCCGCGTGACGTGCTGCTGGTCGACGGGGTGCCGCCCGAGGCGATCGGCCGAGCCTTCGGTCTGCACCGAGCCATGGACACCGCCGGCGCCGTCGTCGGTCCACTCCTCGGCCTCGGGCTCTACGAAGCGTTCGACCACCGGATCCGACCCCTCCTGTTCGTGGCCGTCGTGCCGGCGGTCCTGAGCGTCCTCCTCGTTGCCGCAGTGCACGACCGCCCGCCACTACCAGCGTCCAGCCGGGATGGACGCGCCCTCACGCAGCCGCTTCCGCCGCCGGTGCGGCGGGTCATCGTCGTGCTCACCATCTTCGGACTCGCGAACTTCCCTGACGCTCTCCTGCTGCTGCGCGCCAAGCAGCTCGGGTTTGGCGTTGCCGGCGTGATCGGCGTGTACGTCACCTACAACGCCTCCTACGCGCTGCTCAGCTACCCGGCAGGAGCCCTCGCCGACAAGGTGCGACCGGCGCTGGTGTACGCGGCCGGCCTGACCTGCTTTGCGGTCGCCTACCTCGGCCTCGGCGTCATCACATCCACTGCGTGGGCGTGGCCGCTGTTCCTGATCTACGGCGGGTTCGCGGCGTGCACCGACGGCGTCGGCAAGGCCTGGATCACCCGCCTCGCCCCCAAGACTGCCCGTGGCCGGGCCCAGGGCACCTACCAGGCCGCAAGCGGCGGGGCAGTCCTGGTCGCGGGGCTGTGGGCCGGGCTCGCGTGGAATGGCAGCGGCCGCGTCCCGCTCATCGTCTCCGGCACCATCGCCGCTGTCCTCGCCGTCGGCCTCCCGCTCACCCACGGCCGCCTCGCGTCGCCCGACGGTGGGATGGTGACCCCGACCACTTGACCTTCCGGTTGGGGTTGAAAGTCTGCCGTCGCTGCGCTCAGGACCCACTCGATCGGGCAAGGGCGGGCCGGACCAGGTTCAGCGCATCGACGGGTGAAGAAACGACGCAGCGACGCGTCATCCGGGAAGGCCGATGGCTACGTCATCGCGTTGGTGCGAGCAACTACTCTGGACACGTTCGAGGAAACAGCCCGCGTCGATGCACGAGGAGCACGCATGACCACTCTGCCTGATCGTCCGAACACTGCGCTCGTCGTCGTCGACGTGCAGAACGGTGTCGTGGCGGCCTCACCCGGCCGCGACCGAGTCGTCGCCAACATCGCGAGTCTTGTCGAGCGCGCCCGCTCGGCCGGGGCGGCGGTGGTGTGGGTTCAGCACTCGAGCGACGAACTCGTCTCGGGGAGCGACGAGTGGCACTACGTGCCCGAGCTCGTCCGTGATGAGGGCGAGGCACTCGTGAACAAGCGGTACGGTGACTCGTTCGAGGACACCACATTGGAAGCGGAGCTTGCCGCCCGTGGCGTCGGTCGGGTCGTGGTCGCCGGAGCGCAGTCCGACGCCTGCATCCGAGCCACCATCCACGGCGCCTTCGTCCGCGGCTACGACACCGTCCTCGTCGGCGACGCCCACACCACCGAAGATCTGACCGCATACGGCCTCCCTCCCGTCGACAAGGTCATCGCTCACACCAACATGTACTGGACGTGGCAGGACGGACCGGGGAGGGTTGCCGAAGTCCTCGACACCGCCGCGGTCGCCTTCGCCTCCCGAACAGTTCCCGCACCCTGACCGGCTGGCTTCGGATGCGCCGAGCGCGTAGGTACACCAACGGGTAGAGGAGGAGCAGGCCGACTACTCCAGGACGGCAGGAGCGGAGGCTGACCGATGGCGGGCCGGCGGCGGCCGATATCCTCAATCATTCCGTCGCGTTGGCCGTCCGTCCTCAGATCGAGCGAATCGTCGGCTGCATGGCCTGCGCATGGCGGAGGAAACCTGGCTCCAGCCTGAGCGTCGGAGTCGCCCGCCATGCCTGCCAGGGTTACGAACGGGTGCGACGTGACCTCGTCTGCGCCGCCGAAGCAGGCGGCATGCGCCCGGCGGCGATCCGAGCCGCAGTCCTGCCGATCCCGATGAACAGCTGGGTGGCGTCGTCGACGAGCTGTTGTCGGGTGGCGACGATCCGGCCGTCCAACCACGAGATGACCATCTCGCCAGCGCCGCCCACGAGGATGGCGGCGGCGATCCCGCCGATCGGCTCCCCTGCCGGCAGCGAGCCGTTCCGCTGTGCGCCGGCCTTCTCGACGAGACCGACGAGTGCGTGCGCCGTCTGGACGCGACGCCGGTTCAGCGACTCGCTGCCGAGCGCCTCGACGTAGAGGACCCGACCGCGCCGAGGGTCGTCCTCGACGAAGCGCAGCACCGTGTCGAGCATCGCGCGCACCTGCTCTGCGGGATCGTCCTTGGCCATCGTCGCCGCGGCAAACACTGCGGCGCCGAGCTCGGTGACGAGCCGGTCGTACACCGCAACGATGAGCGCCTCCAGGTCCGCAAAGCTCTCGTAGAAGTAGCGGGGGTTGAGGCGCGCCGCCGCGCACACCGCGCGCACGGAGGTGCCAG
>JAYUDU010000319.1:0-1652 GCA_043739605.1 Acidimicrobiales bacterium
GGCATCCTCGACGGCCTCGACGCCACCACCCATTGGTGCGCCTACAAGGAGCTGGCTTCGTTCGGCGCCACTCCGACAGAGCAGCGCGTCGTTCGTCGCGGCAAGGTCATCACAGGTGCGGGTGTGTCCGCCGGCATCGACATGGCGCTGACCCTCGCCGCGGAGATCGGAACCCAGGACGTTGCCGAAGCCATCCAGCTGGCCATCGAGTACGACCCGCAGCCGCCGTTCGACTCCGGAGCGCCATCCAAGGCCCGCCCCGAGATCCTCGCCCTCGTCCGCTCGCTGAACGACGCCGGGGAAGCCGCGATCGCCGCTCGCTGACCTCCAGAGGCTGCGCGATGGCGTCACCGAGGCGAGGCCCGAGTGATGTGTGCCAGTCGGCCGTCTCGTGAGCGACCGGATCCATGACGGCTGACTGGCGTACGCCGGATGGCGAAGACGTCGTCGATCCGGCCGATCTCGTCGTCCTTACCGCTGGCATTGTCGTGGACCCACGCCCTGCGCGACCCCGCCGGAGACGAGGCGCGAACCCGGGTAACGGGTCAGATCTGGGTGCGACCGCGCTCGACGATGGCCAGGCGGCGGCGTTCGACCTCGGCGGGGTCGAAGCCCCGGGCGTGCCAAGCGCGGCCGGTGGCAGCCTCGATCGTGAGACCTTCGGCGACGCCGTCGGCGGCGGCGATGCGGCCATAGGAGGCGAGCAGCTCGCGACACGCCGGCCCGTCGTTGCCGACGATCGCGGTGGCGATGCTGCGGGTGAACCGCAGCAGGTCGTCGTGCGGGACGACGTGGTTGACGAGACCGAGCCGCAGCGCCTCGGCGGCATCCATGTAGTTGCCCGTCATGCTCATCTCCCGAGCGCGGCGGATGCCGATGGCTTGGGGGAGCAGCACGGAGAGACCCCACCCCGGGAGGATGCCGACGCGGGTGTGCGTGTCGGCGAAGCGAGCGCGTTCGGATGCCACGAGGAAGTCACACTGCAACGCCAGTTCGAAGCCGCCGGTGACGGCAACGCCGTTGACAGCGCCGATCACCAGCTTGGTGAGCGCGGGCCAGGGCTTCGACGGCGCGTTGGTGGGATCGCCTCCGCCGGAGATGTTCCCACCCGTCGAGCCCAGCTCCTTGAGATCGAGCCCAGCGCTGAACGCGGGGTCGGCCCCGGTGAGCACGATGACCTCCACGAGCGGGTCCGCCTCGACGTGCGCCATCGCCGACCGCAGCGCTCTCAACAGCCCGGTCGACAGAGCGTTCCGCGCCGCCGGCCGGTTGAGGGTGACGATGGCGATCCCGTCGGAGACATCGATCAGGACCAGGTCGGCGGCTGCTTCCACGCGGGGCGACCATAGGGGTGCGAGGCTGGGACGATGCGTGCTGGTCCGACGAATCCATGGCTCACGAGGCGCAACCTCAACTACGCCCACCAAGGCGGCGCCCGCGAAGCGCCAAGCTCGACGCTGTTCGCCATGCGGAACGCCCTCGCAGCTGGAGCGACCGCGGTTGAGCTCGACGTCCACCGCACCCTCGATGGCGTGCTCGTCGTCTGCCACGACGAGACCGTCGATCGCACCACGAGCGGAACCGGCGCCATCGCCACGCTCCGCCTTGAGCAGCTGAGGGCCCTGGACAACTCGTACTGGTTCGTGCCGGGC
>JAYUDU010000320.1:0-4616 GCA_043739605.1 Acidimicrobiales bacterium
CTTCCTCATCCTCGACGGAACCGCCAGCGTGCAGAAGGCGGGCGTCGAGGTTGCAACCCTCACCGACGGCCAGTCTTTCGGCGAGCTTGCACTCCTCGACAAGGGCCCTCGGTCGGCCACCGTGGTCGCGAGTTCCGAGATGACGGTGCTGGTCCTTGGCCAGCGCGAGTTCTCAGCCGTGCTCGATGAGGTGCCGGGCATCGCCCACAAGCTGCTACGGGTGCTTGCCATCCGGCTGCGCGAGGCCGAAGCAGAAGCCGACCTGCACTGAGCCGAGCGCGGCGCCCGCCGCGCCGTCGCTCCTGCGCGCCGGCGCTGGCATTGTGCGTCGCCGCGTCGGCCTGCGGGGGCGGTTCAGACGTTCTGCCGACGACGACGACCTCCAGCTTGGCGCCCCGCATCTTGCGGGTGCCAGAGGAGTACCCGGCCATCCAGGTCGCGCTCGACGAGGCCCGGCCCGGCGACCTGGTATCGGTCGCGCCAGGGACGTACCGCGAGGCCGTGGAGGTGCGCGTGCCCCGGGTCACCCTGCGGGGGCGCGACCGCTCGACCGTCGTGCTGGACGGCGGCGACCGCCGTGCCAACGGCGTGCTCCTGGCCGGCGATGGCGACGTCGTCGAGAACTTGACGGTGCAGCGATACACCGGCAACGGCATCCTTGTTTCTGCTTCGTATGCCACCGCGTCGAGCGCCTACGGGGGGCCGCCCGCCAGCCCGGCGACGACTGCCCCCGCCGGCGCACCGGGCGGTCGGACGCTTGCGGGCTTTCGGGTGTCGTACGTGACCGCCGCCGACAACGGCCTCTACGGCGTGTACGCGTTCGGTGCAACGGACGGTCGCATCGAGCACAGCTACGCCTCGGGACACCCGGATTCTGGCTTCTACGTTGGGCAGTGCCAGCCGTGCGACACCCTCATCGATGACGTCACCGCAGAGCGCAACGCAGTTGGCTATCTGGGCACCAACGCTGGCGGCGGGCTGAGCCTCACCCGGTCGACGTTTCGCGCGAACCGGGTCGGCATCACTCCCAACAGCCAGCGCCAAGAGTTGCTCGCGCCGCAACGAACCGCATCGATCATCGGGAATCTCGTCGAGGACAACGGCTCGCCTGCCGCTCCGATCGTTGCAAGGGGCGGGTTTGGGGTCGGCATACTGGTGGGGGGCGGCAACGCCAACATCATCGAGCGCAACACCGTGCGGGGCAACCTTGTTGCAGGCGTGTTGCTGACCGATCTGGATGGCTTCGCCCCGACGGGGAACCGTTTTGTCGCCAACAAGTTGAGCGGCAACGGGACCGACCTCGTGTTCGCCTCCGTTGCAGGCGGCGTGGTGCCGTTGGCCGGGAACTGCTTCGAGTCCAACGAGCTGACGACCCAGCAGCCGCCGGCTTTGCAACAGTCGGCGCCGTGCTCCGGAGCTGCGACCCTCGCCGGCACCGATGGCGGACGATTGCAACGGCCTCCCGATCCGCCGGGTCCATCCTACCGCGACGTCCCCCTGCCTCCACCGCAGCCGTCGATGCCGGATGCGGGTGCATCGCCAACAGTGGGGGGCAGGGGCGCTGTCCTCGACGCCGCGACGTTCGGAGCGCCCGCGTGACCCGGCGGACGGCCGTGGTGGCGGCGGCGGTCCTCGCGTTCGCCGTCCTCGGGGGTTGTCAAGGAGGTGGGTCGCCAGCGCGTGCCGGTGGGTCAAGCTCGACCACCGCCGCTGTTGCAGCGGGTGCTCCGCTGAGTCCAGACCAGGCCAACCGATTGGCGGGCGCGTTGTTCAACGACTTCGACCTCGGTGGGGCGGACCTCCTGGTCACTGCGCCGATTGCGCCGACCATCACCGCAACGATGCGTGGCGCCATCGACTGGAAGAACATCGTGGGCCACGTCTCGCTGCAGCTCGCGGGCACGGGCGCCGGTGTCACGCGTGGTGCCCCGCCGACCACAGGCTCAACCCTCGACCTGTGGTGGACATCTGCCGCGGTCATCGAGCAGCGACCGGGGCTGCCAGAGGCGATGGTGGCCAACGGGCTGCCGGCGCTGCATCACGTACGGCGACCACCGCGCCCCACCACGTCGCCCGCCGATCGTCTGCTCGGGATCATCACCGGCCTCGCCGCACCGCAGCGCGACAACCCCCTGCTGTTGATCCAGGAGCGGAAGGGCGCGTTCTTGCGGACCGACCACGCGGCGGGGGTCGCCGTCGAGGTGTTCAGCTACGGCGCAACGAAGCGGTTGTGGGTGGGCGTCGATGACGGTCTGCTCTACCGCTTCGAGCTGGACGTCAAGGACTACGCGGGACCGGTGGTGATCGATGTCCGCGCCCACGGTCCGCATGACATCCCGTTGCCGCCGTCGAACGACATCGTTGACGTGCGCGAGATCCCCGAAATCTACGCCGCACTCATCCGCCGCGGCTGAGATTTGGTGGCGCCCTGAGCGCGCGTGCGACCACGGTTTGTGGCCCGCGGTTGCCCAATCGGGCGATCGGCGGCGGGGCGACCGGTCCAAACGGCCTATTTTCTCGCTCCGCGTGACGTTGGGGGTGGCCAACACCGTCGGGATGGGGCACACTCCGCCAACTTCCGCGCGCGGTCTCTGAGGTGCGCGCCGTCGAAATCCCCGAACGAGGTAACCCCGTGCTCGCACTTCCCCGCAGTTCGCGCCCCCTGGGCGCTGCGCTGCTCCTCCTGTCACTGCTGGTGGTCATCCCCGCAACGCGTGCCTCTGCGGTCGCCGCCGCCCCGGTGACCGGTCGTGTGTTCCAAGATTTCAACGGCAGCGGCACGTTCGACTTCTACGACTCGAGCGCAACACCCGCGCCCGAGAGCAACGGCCCCGGCGATCGCGCCAACGACGTTGGCGTCGGCGGGGTCACCGTCACGGCATTCGACTTGAGCAACGCCTCGGTCGGCTCGACGACGACGGCGGGTGACGGCACGTACACCCTCATCCTCAACAATCCCGCAAGCACGTCTGTGCGTGTCGAGTTCACGACGCCGGCCGGCTACACCCAGGGGTACCAAGCCTCGACCAGACTCAACCCTGCGGGCACCGCAACGGTGGCAGCGTCCGCACCGCGGCGCAGCGGCTCGAGCGTCCAGTTCGTGACGGGCGGGGCAACCGACGTCAACGACGCGTTGGTGGTGGCCGCCGATCACTGTCAGCGCGACCCGAACGTTGCAACCTCGTGCTTCATTGACGGCAACAAGGGTGCAGGCGACCCCACCTTCCCCGGCACGTCGTACACCTACCCCTATGCAGCCAACGGGTGCCCAGTCTCCGGCGGCGTCTCCTGCGCAGGCGGTACGCCAGCGGCCACCCGCCTCTCGACCGACCCGCAGACGGGCGCAACATGGGGCGAGGCGTGGGACAAGACGACGGGCAAGGTCGTCGTTGCTGCCGCCGTGCGCCGGCACGCGCCGCTGACCGAGGTCGACAACGGCCAGGGCCTCGTCAGTCGTCCCGGAGAGCTGTTCACCATCGACCCCGTCACCAAGGTGACGACGGCCCTCGTCGACCTCACCGCAGACCTCGGCCTTACCGGGGTCGTACCAACCAACGCCGCCCGGGGGTTGCCTCTCCCGTCCGCAGCGGCCCGCGAGTCGCGTGACGCTGCGGTGTACGCGATGGTCGGCAAGGTCGGCATCGGCGACATCGAGCTCAACGACGCCCGCACCCTGCTGTTCGTCACCGACCTCCGGGGCCGCCAGGTCATCGCGTACGACTACTTGGCGTTGATCTCACCCGCGCACACCATCACGCGCGTCAAGACGTATAGCCCCGACGCCGTGCCCAACCTCGCGTGCACCAACCAAGGCACCCTCCGACCGTGGGGTCTTGGCACCCGAGGCACGACCATCGCCATCGGCGTCGTCTGCGACAACGCCGCAACTGGCGCTCCGCTTGCTGCTCCCACCGCATCCAACTCCGGCTTTGTCGTCACCGGCGACTCCTCCGCCGCCAACGTGTCAGGGTTCACGACGAAGGACGTCTCGCTGGCAACGCCAGGCGGTTCTGTCTGGACGTGGAACCCGTGGGCAGACACCTACGACACGGCGTGGGAACGCCAGGATCAGACCCTGACCCTGAGCGAGCAGCCGCAGCCCTTGGTCGGCCCCATCGTGTTCGATACCACCGGCAACATATCGGTGACGGTGATCGACCGCTTCGGCATGCAGACGGGCTTCCGCAACCTTCGGCCCGTGGCCGACGTCGTCTTGGAGGCAAACGCCAACACCACGTTCGTCACCGGCATCGCCCGAGGTGCTGTGCTGCGCCTGCTGCCGACGTCACCACCGGTGGGCCTGGATGGCGTTGCCGGCATCGCGGGCGTTCCGGGTTCGGCAGACCTCAAGGCCAACGGTGTCAACCCGTACGTGGACTATACGGGGGGCACGTTCACCTACAACCTGGCCGGTCTTGGCGCCACCGACAAGTTCGAGGTCTTCCTGAGCCAACTCGGCACCGATGCTGGCGTTGCGACGTTCGGCAAGGCCAGCGGACTTGGCGACCTTGAGGTGCTGTGCGAGAACGCACCCATCGAGATCGGCAACCGCGTGTGGGCCGACACCGACGCCAACGGCATCCAGGATCCCGGCGAAGCCCCGATCGCCGGCGTCA
>JAYUDU010000321.1:0-4609 GCA_043739605.1 Acidimicrobiales bacterium
GACCACCACCCCATGGCCTTGACGCGCTCGTCGCGGCCGAAGACGCTGAAGATGATCGCCATCGACGCCGCTCCGGTCGCCGCGCCGAGCATCGAGCCGACGGTCCGGACTGCGGTGAGCATGGCGGCGTTGGTTGCGACCGCCGACGCGACCGCCGCAAGACCCGAGCCGCCCATGCCGATGAGGTAGAGGCGTCGGTGGCCGAACCGGTCGCCCAGCTTGCCCATGGCGGGGGCGGCGATCCCAAACGCGAGCAGGGGCAGCGTGATGGCGAGCGTGACGCCTGCCGCGTCGGTGTGCAGGTCGGTCTGGACGCGCTGGCGAGCGACCGCGAACAACGTGAAGGTGAAGTTGACAGACAGAAGTCCGCCAAGCACGGCCGCCAACACCAGCCATGCATGCCGGTCGCTGGCCTCGACGCGTTCGCGCACGACCCCAGCACGTCCACGCAACAAGAACGACATCGGCGCGACCGCAACCTCCTCGCTGCCATCGCCGCCGTGGTGCACGCAGTCGTCGTGCTGGTCGACGGGCAGCGGTCGCTCTGGTGCATGGGTCATGACGTGGGGGCACGATACGCCAGGCGCGCCGCTGGAGAACAGGCGGCAGGACCCCGCCCCATCTACGCAGCGTCGCCGGACCTGGAGGGGCGGCGGCTCCGGCGGTGGCTGGGGATCACCGCCTCATGCACACCGCCCCACCGGGCCCGGCGACTGCACGCGACCGTACACCGGGCGAGCCGTCTCGGCAACGCAAACGCTGCTGACGACGCGCGGTGGGTGTTCAAAATCGCACCATACTCGGACATCTGCCGCCCTTCTCCGTGCCACGAGCGCTCACTTTGTCGTGAGCTGCACTCCTGACCCGCGCTTCACGGATGCACCTGCACCCGGCGCAGTCGCCGTCACGACGCCTGCCGGCGGCCCAGTCGTGCCCGACACCTTCAAGCCAGCCGCCTCGATCGCCTTCTGGGCGTCTACCGCCGTCGAGCCGACGACGTTCGGTACGACGACCAGATCTTGGCCCTTCGAGACGACGAGCGTGACGGTTGCGCCCCTGGCGACGCTCTTGCCAGCCGGTGGATCGGTGCGCACGACCTGATCCTTGGCCACGACATCGTCGAACGCCTCTGATACCGCTGGGACGAGCCCGAGTGCGCCGAGGGCAACCTTTGCTTGATCCGGGCTCATCCCGGCCAGCGCGGGGATGGTCCGCGGCGCGGGTCCGCTCGAGACCACCAGCGCGACGGTCTGGTCCCGCGCGAGCTCGGCACCAACCGCCGGCGTGCTCTCGAGGACGGTGCCGGCGACCGCGATCTCATCTGCCCGGAGCGTGCTGGTCGTCTGAAGGCGCAGCGCCACGAGCGCGGCCTTGACGTCTGCTTCCTTGAGCCCCACAGTCGTGGGCATCGTGCGAGGCGCGGGCCCGAGCGACTCGACGAGTCGTACGCTGGTGCCCGCCTGGCTGCGATGTTCGACCGCAGAGAGCACTGCGCCGACGGGCACATCCTCGTCGTGTTGACGGCCGACCACCCGGGCTGTGAGGTCGATCGCAGCCAGCGTTGCGACCGCCTCCGAGTGCGTCTCGCCGCGCAACGGCGGCACGTCGTGATACGGCTTCCACGGCTTGAAGATGGCGAGGGCGGCACCACCGCTGGCCAACACCGCCACGACGGCGACGGCGACAAGGGCGCGCCTGAGGCGACCACGACGCGGGGGGCGCGCCGAGCCGTCCCGCGGGCCCAGTGGGCCAACAGGGGCTTCGTCGGCTGCGCCGCCCGTCATACCCCCGCCCGTCATACCGCCGCCCGCGACCGGCGGGCGCGGGACCGACGTGTCGCCGTAGGCACCAGCCAGCGACGGCACCGGCGCCGCCTCGGGCGGAGCCCCGCCCGCCTCGGGGGCCGCCGCCGGAGCATCGACGGCTGCGTCGACGACTCGGGGCATCGGAACGGTGGCGTCGGGGATGGCCTCGGCGGCGACCGGGCGTTCCGGTGGCGCAGAGACCTCTTCGGCGGGCGTATCCGGCAACGCCGGCATCTCGAGGCCATCGCGGACCGCCAGCGGCAGCCGCTCTGGGCGGTCCATGTCGGCGGCAGCTGCCTTCAGCGCTCGACCAAAGGCGCGGGCATCGCTGCGCTGGGCTGGGTCGGCCCGACCGGCGGCGAGGAGTGCGTCGTAGAGCTGGCCGACGCCTGGTGGCGGTGACAGATCGCGGCCGACGCGCGCCACGAGCCCCGATACGGCGCTGCCGTCCTTGGGGCTGAACGGCGTCTCCCCGGTCATGGCCTCGATCACGCACAACGCCAGCGAGTAGACGTCGCTTCGACCATCGACAGGCGTCCCTTCGACCTGTTCCGGGCTTGCGTACCGGGCGGTGCCGAGCAACGACCCGACGGTGTCCGCACCGACGGTTGCGGTGGCATCGAGGGCCCTGGCGATGCCGAAGTCGGCGACGCACATGCGTCCATCGACGTCGAACAGCAGGTTGGCAGGCTTGATGTCGCGGTGCACGAGACCCGCGGCCTGGGCCGCGACAAGGCCGCGGGCGGCCTGCAGCCCGATGAGCAGGGCCTGCGCTGGCGAGGCCCGGAACCCCGTAGCGAGCAGGTCGGCCAGGCTGCCGGCCCGCAGCAGCTCGGTGACGATGTACGGCTGATCGGACCCCGATGCGCCCTCGCGTGCCCCATCCGGGCCCCAGTCGAGGACGGCGACGACGTTGCGGTGAGCGAGCCGCGCCGCCAGCGTCGCCTCCTTGCGGAACCGGCGCAGGAACGCCTCGTCCGCTGCGAGCGACGGGTGCAGCAGCTTGATGGCGACGAGGCGCTCTAGGCGGAGGTCTTGCGCGAGGTGGACGACTGCTTGTCCGCCGCGCCCCACCATCGGACCGAGTCGATACCGGTCTGCGATGACCGTCGGTGCTGCTTGCATCGACCCCGAGGCTAGGGCGACCAGGGCCACCAGGCGAGCCCAAGCGCCCTCGTGTGGGGCGGAGCGGGGGCTCCCGGCGCCCTCGACTTCGCCATCGGCGCGCCCAGGAGCGAGGATGTGGCCATGCGAGCGGAGGCAGCGGACGAGCTGGAGCGCTTCGTGCTCGACGGCGGCGTGTGGGACCCCGCGCGGGTCACGGCGATGATCACCTGGCTCGACGCGGAGACGCTCGCCACGGGAGATCCCATCCCTGCACAGCTGGCCAGGCCGCTTGGTTCGGTGGGGTACAGATTGCGGCTCGGACCGGTGGCCAAGCGCACAGCTGACGACGTCGAGGCCGTCATCTACCCGCGCCTGTGGAAGGTGCTGGAGGCCATCAGGGACGAGCTGCCCGACAGCGAGATCCGTGTCCGCATCGAGGTGCTCAATCGTCGTCTCGCGCGCACGTTTGCAGAAGAGGCGGAGCGCGACGCGGCCCGCAACCGCGCCGAGCACACCGCACCCCCCGCCGACCGACCCCAAGCAGATCTGTTGGCGACCCCGCCAGAGGAGACCACGCCGTGACCACCCAGCAGCGCAGCCAACGCGAGCCCGCGATCGCTCGGATCAAGGCACTGTTCGTTTGGCGGCGGATCGTCATCTCGCTGGTGTTGGCAGCCGGCCTGGGCGCCGTGGTCATCGGCTTCTTGGAGTCTGCGGACCCGGTGCCCAAACAGGCCAGGCCCGTGGCCATCATCCGGGTGTTCCCGACGGAGGGGTCTCAGGCGCGGCTGCAAGAGACCGTGGGCTTCCAGCTTGGCGACGACTTCGTCGGGGAGCTGAGGATCGACGGCCAGGACATCCCACTCGACCAGCTCGTGCGGTCAAACCCGAACAACCCAGACCTGGTCAGGGCCGGGCTTGCGGGCCTCGGCCAGGTCTCGTTCACGCCAGGAGTTGGCAAGATCATCACGCGGCTGTTTCCCGGCGAGCACCACGTCACCGCCATCTACCGCCCGGTGCACGCCAACAACACCGATGCCGACGCCTACTACGACTGGACGTTCATCGCGACCTGAGCAGTGGCTGCCATGGGTGGTCGTCGGGCAGGGCGGCGACGAGCCACGCCGCCGCGCTGCCGTCCAGCCGCGGGACATGACGCTCTGCATCGGCCTGGTCCTTGTCGCGGATGCCGACCGAGCTAGTGGCCTTCAGCGCCAGCTGCAACTCGGGGCGCAGAACTGCGACCTCCGGACCACCCTCCACGACAGGCACGAAGAGGAACGGGTGTTCGTGACCGATGCTGGCGTCGCGCTTGTAGGCCCAGGCGCCATCGTCGCCGGGGTCGTTGAGCATCAGCTGGAAGCGGAAGGGCGCCTTCTTCGCCTCCCGGCACCACACGTCGTGGAGCGGGGCGACGAGGAAGTCCTTCGCCGTCGGCTTCCACGACCGCAGCGAGCCCGGCGGGTCGCCAACCTGCGGGTCCCACTTCGCCGCGGCGAGCAGGTCGCGGAACGCCTTCTGGTCGGCGCGCCAGATCCACACGTCGACGTCCTCGTGGGGCCGCGCGCCGTCGACGTCGCCTGCGGCAAGGTCGAGCGCCCAGCCGCCCGCGATCGCCCAGAACACCCCCTGCTCGGTGATCGGGGCCAAGAACGCGGCCACCTCGTCGGGATACCAGCTCTCCCACGGCCCCCACT